>NZ_JBATVM010000035.1:0-2508 GCF_049671765.1 Psychrilyobacter sp. | reverse complement strand
ACTTCATCTAGTCCAACATGCGCTACATGAAAAACCATATATTCTGATCCCATCTTAATAGAATCCAAAAATTCGTTTTTATAAAATTCAATGAGTCTTTGACGACCCCATCCCCCATAAACTTTGATAGCTTTTTCTAAACTTTCAAACTCCTTTATTAATTCTTCCTCATCTTCTAGCCACATATGTAGCCACGATGGAAAATATAATAAATGATGCCCAATGGGTTTCACAGCTTTTATATTTTCAGGATTATAAAATCCTCCTGTCATAGTTTCGATACCATCTAATTGATGATCTTTTATGATTTTATCTAACTCATTCCATCCATCTCCTATTTTATCTAAAAAACTATCAGATACTATAAAACTAAGTAATTTTTTCATACTTATCCCCTTGTGATATATTGTTTTCTTTAAGATGTTTTTCTATGGAATTTAAAACATTTCTTTTGTCTAAACTCCACCTAGGTTCGATAAGAGTTTCACGACTTCCGTCTCCAGTTAATCTGTGGATAACCATATCTGTATCTAAAATTTCAATAGCTGTTCCTATTAGATCTATATACTCCTCCTTAGTTAAAATATGAAATTTTGTTTCTATATATAACTTTTCTAAATTTGTATTTTTAATTATATGTAAAAGATGAAATTTTACTCCCCATACTTTTTTTTTGATAATGTACTTTACAGAAGCTAACATAGTTTTATGATCTTCGTTTGGTAAACCAAAAATAATATGAGCAACAGCTTTTATATTTCTGTTATTTAATTTTTCCATCATCTCATCAAATATTTTTAATTTCCATCCTCGATTTATATCTAAAGCTGTTTTTTCATTAGAAGTTTGCAGTCCTAACTCTATCCATAAAAAAGTTTTGTTATTTAACTCCTCCAATAAATCTAATATCTCATCATCAATACAATCTGGTCTAGTGGCTATGGCTAATCCAACTACTCTAGGATGAGAAAGAGCCTCCTCGTATATTTTTTTTAGATATTCTAAATCTCCATATGTATTGGTAAAATTTTGAAAATAAGCAATAACATTTCCAAGAGGAAATTTTTTACTGATTAGTTCTAGTTGTTCTTCAATCTGTTCTGTTATACTTTTGTTTCTAGAACCTGCAAATTCTCCACTTCCACTATCACTACAAAATATACACCCTCTCTTACTCAATGTCCCATCTCTATTTGGACAAGTAAAACCTCCATCCAAAGAAACTTTATATACCTTCTCTCCAAATTTTTCTCTTAAAAAATAATTTAATGAATTATATCTTTTTTCTCCCCATCTCATTTATCCTCTCAGCTCCTATTTGTTTATTCTGTCATTATACCACGTATTTAGTTAGAGCTATTTTTATTCTAAAAAATATGGTAAAATTATAGGCAGATAAATTACACGAGGTGACAAAGATGAATACAGAAATTTTCTTAGTTAGACATGGAGAAACTATTTGGAATACTAAAAAATTGATACAAGGACAATTAGACAGTCCATTAACAGACAGTGGTATCCGTCAATCTAATCTTTTATCTCAAAGGATGAAAAAAATTAATCCTGACATAATCTATACCAGTGATTTAAAAAGAGCTGTTGATACAGCAAATATAATAAATCAGCATATAGAGAAAGATATAATTGAAATTTCTGGTGTGAGAGAGAGACATTGGGGAGTATTTCAAGGTGCAGACTGGCCAAGAATTAAAAAGTTTTTTCCTAACCAATACAAATACTATAGAAATGACAGTAAAAATTATACGATTCCAAATGGAGAATCTTATAACCAAGTCACTAAAAGAACTATGGATAGTATTGTGGACATTATTGAAAATCATAAGAATCAAAAAATAGTTGTAGTTACACATGGTGGAATTATTAGCCCATTAATCAGAACTTTATTGTGTATTCCCTATGAAACACATAGAAAGTTTATGATTTCTAATACAAGTATCACGAAGCTAGTTTATAATGACTTTGGATTTTCTATAGCATATCTAGGTGACATAGCACACTTAGAAGGGGAAGAAAAAATATTAGATGAATTAAAAGAAAGTTAAACAAAAAAGAAACACCTCTATAGAGGTGTTTCTTTTTTGTTATCTAGAAAATTATACCTGTCTGCATAAAACTTCACGTTACTTATTCTCAATTTCTTCTACAGCAGTGAGGACTAATATAACTTCTCCATTACTTAAAAGATTTAATTTTTCTCCTACAATCTCATAAGATGTAATGTCTTCTAAAAGTCCAATAAATCTATATTCTTGATTCATAGCATCTTCAGGTCCCATCATCATAGTTGACCCAATTTTGCCCATAGTAATTTTATTGTTATTTAATATATAGTTTCCAAAATATCTATTAATACTTGCATTTCCATAAAACTTTTCTAATTCAAATTTCAAATCAGCTTTTGAAGTTTCTGTAACATCTTTTAACTTTCCATCTACAATATATTGAGATAACTTCCAATTTGTTCCTATAAATTCTTTTTGGATAACT
>NZ_JBATVM010000034.1:0-10964 GCF_049671765.1 Psychrilyobacter sp. | reverse complement strand
TAAAAATAGTAGGTTGGGCAAGTAATTTTATATCTCCAATATGTTGAGTTATAAAATCTCTAGGAGCTATAAAATTATTTAAAGTTTTTTCTATAATAAAATTATTGTTTAAATCTTTTACTCTAACTATTACTTCGTAATCTTTTTCTATATAATTAGGTATAATTTTTAAATATTTTCCTTTAAATGGCGAAAAACTTTTACGAGGGATTTTATTATAAACTGTATCAAGATATCCAGGCAGTATACTTAATTTATCTAGCTTATCATCAGAAATCCATGATAATTCCCCTCCATCTTCATCAAATAAAACATCTGGAATATTTATTACTGAACAGACAAAAGGGATAATTATTATATTTTTTTTATCTACTACATAAAGCCAAGGTTCTCTATATGAGTTGACTTTAACATTAATACCACTTTCTTCTAAAAATTCTTCAATAACTCTTTCTTCCATAGAAATATCATTTGCTTCCAGTTTTCCCCCTAATAATTCAAACTCATTCCTTTGGTTTTTTCTGAATAAATATTTCCCTTCATGATGTAAAATCCCTTTTATTGATACTGAAAACTTATCATTCATTTTGTCTCCCCCCCTATTTTTTATCTATCATAATATTACCTTGAAGTTAGGAATTAAATCAAATTCTATAATAAAAATTTTACAAAAAATAATAATTCTGTGGGGACAGTTTGGGGATAAAAAAAAGTTTCTTTAAAAAACACGTAAGATACTAGTATTAAACCTTAATAAAAACGGGGGTTTAATGAATAGAATTATGTTTAAATAATGCCTATTAGGTTCGCCACTTTCTTGAAAATCTCCTTCTTTAAGTAAATTGTTTTTAAAGGGTAAAAATAAAATAAATTGTATATTTAAAAGAAATAAGTAAAAAAGGAGGGAGAGATGTCGACATATAATATATTAGAAGATGATATCTATGGTTTAATAAAGAAAATAGCTATCCCAGCATCTATAGGGTCACTGTTTACAACACTTTATAATGTTGTAGATACTATTTTTGCAGGAAAAGTTGGAACTGCTGGAGAAGGTTTGGCAGGGGTATCTATAACTTTCCCACTTTTTTTATTGCTCTTGTCTATTTCTATAGGATTAGGAGCAGGAACTACTACCCTTGTAGGTAATGCAATAGGTGCAAAAGAGAATAAAACTGCCAGAGAGATAACATACAATTCATTTATATTAGCAACAATAATGTCAATTTTAAGTGTTGTTATTTTATATCCAATGATTCCAGGAATTTTAAGATTTTTAAAAGTTTCAGAGGAAGTTTTACCTTATTCTCTTAGTTATATTAGAGTTATATATATAGGAATATTTACTTTCACTATCTCAGGTGTCGCTAATTCTGTTTTATCAGCTCAAGGACAGACGAAACCTTATAGAAATATCCTTATTATAGGTTTCTTTTTAAATATAATATTAGATCCATTATTCTTAGGGAAAAACCCTCTATATTTTATAGAGTTAGCATTAAAAAATATATTTTTAGCAGTAACTTTTGGAAATATGAATACAGGAATGTATTTTTCAGAAAGTTTGGAGATATTCCCAAATATGGGAACTGCTGGAATAGCTCTTGCTACAATATTAATCCAATTATTTCAAACTATATATATAGTAATAAGGCTAACACAATCTCCATTATTTCATTGCCAAAGAGAAAAAGGAGAATTTAAATTTGATTACAACATTATAAAAGAACTTTTAGAACAAGGTTTACCTGCTATGCTTAATATGATAACTGTTACTACAGGTATATTTATATTAAATTATTTTGTTTCATATATAGGAGGAAGCAATGCCACAGCTGCTCTTGGAATAGGGTATAGAGTAGAGCAAATAGTCATGTTACCTGCATCGGGAATATATATCGCTATGATGGCGATTATTGCACAAAATAGAGGTGCCGAAAAATACGATAGAGTTTACGAAACTTTTAAAAAAGGGTTTATGCTGAGTGTAGGGCTACTAACACTTGGCTCTACAATTGTTTTTTTTATAAAATTAAGTTTAATATCGTTATTTACCGACAACAAAGATATTATCAGATTAACAATAGAATATCTAAATATAGAAGTATTTACTATTCCTGCATATGCAGTTTTATCTAGTAGTATCAATACATTACAAGCTATTAAATTACCAAAAGTTCCAATGTATGCTACCCTTGTCAGACAATTTATTATGCCATTAACACTATATACTTTAGTAACTTTTGTTTTTAAATTACCCATAAGATTTATATGGATTTGTGTATTTATTAACGCATGGAGTGTAAGTTTATTCTTAATATTTTATGCAAGACGGCAAGTCAAAAAAATTAACTAAATCAATCCAAATTTTTTACATGCCTTATAAATTCCATCATTGGATGCAGTGTCAGTTATATGATCTGCGACTTTTTTTAATTCTGCTTTTGCATTACCCATAGCCACCCCAAGACCTGCATATTTTGTCATTTCCAAATCATTTAATCCATCACCAAAAGATATTATTCTTTCTTTTCCTATTCCTATCCTTCTAGCTATCTCTTCTATTCCTACAGCCTTTGATCTACCAATTTTTAAGAGGTCAAACATACCATTTCCCCAAGGTCCCAATTCATAATTTTTTTCTAGAGGCTTAAAATATCTTCCACCGTCTTTAGCAAAAAGAAATATATTCTCAACTTCTCCCTCTAAGTTTTTAATAAGTTTTATGCTATCTAACATATGATGAACTTTTTCTTTTCTCATTTTTTCTATGTCAGAGAGATATATACCTTTTCCATTGGAAAATCCATAGCAATAGTCTTTATTTTTACAGATTCTCCTTATTTCTTCTAGTACATTTTCAGGATAGGTATATCTATATATTATTTCATTTTTATATTTCACATATTGGCCGTTACACGCTATATAATTTTTTATTCCAGTTATACTTAATATCTCTTCTATATTTTCCCTTTCTCTTCCTGTAGCAATGAGACATTCGATGCCATTTTCTTTCATTTTTTTTATTGCCATAAGAGTGGATTCTGGTATTTCATTTCCTTTAACTGTTAGTGTTCCATCTATGTCAAAAACTGCAAGCTTATACATGAATCCCCTCCTTTAATATTATTATTACCCTAATAATAGTTCATTTTTCTAATTTTTCCAAAATTTATATTTTTATAGAAATTAAATATGGTTATTTTTTTATTAATTTCCTATGAAAATAGCAAATAAAAAAGCGGTAGAAATTTCTACCACTTTGAATATTTAAAATTATATATGATTATTTTATTCTTTTCCTGAAACTATATTTTTCCATCTTTTAAGGATCTCTTTTTTACTATTAGAAGCCCAGTCAAAATCATAATCAAGTAGTTTGATATCTGAAATTGGTCCTAGTCCCTTTGGAAGAGCAACATCGGTTCTAACTCCTCGGATATTAAACTTTGTAGCTAAAGCCTCTTGAACTTCTTTACTTCCTACATAATCTAAAAATAATTTAGCATTTTCTTGATTTTCAGAACCTTTAATTAAAGCAGCACCATCAGCAACCACAGAGGTACCTTCAGATGGATATACTATTTCTATATGTCCACCAGCATTTTTATATTTAACAGCAGAACTCTCCAAAGTTAATCCGATATAATATTCCTTGTCTACTACACCTTTAGGTACAGCTGACGAACCTCCTAAAATCTTACCGTCAAGATTGGTTATAAATTTTTTAATAAAATCATATCCTGCTTCAGAATCTTTTCCAAAGGCAGTCAATAGAGTAGCGGTGATAGTATAAGATGATCCAGATTTAACAGGAGAAGCCATAGCTATTTTACCATTCCATTTAGGATCGATTAAATCATTCCAAGAAGTAGGAGCTTCTTCTTTAGTTACAAGATCAGTGTTATAGATCATAACCATAGGTAATACAGCAAAACCAAACCACTTATCTTGAGAATCTCTAAATAGAGGGGCAATATTATTATGATTTATACTTTTATATGGTGTGAAATATTCCTTGTATGAATTTAGAGACTCAGCTCCTCCTCCAAAAATAACATCTCCTAAAGGATTTTCACTTTCAGCTTGTATTCTTTTAAGTAATTCTCCAGTACCTGCTACAACTAAGTTAACTTTGATTCCTGTTTTATCTGTAAAACCATTAACAACACTATTGATAGCGTCTGGGAAAAGTGGTGAATATACAGTGACTTCATTACTTTGAGTAGGTGTTTTATTATTTTTACCACAAGCTACAACCAGTAAAAGTGATAATGCCAATAATAAATTTAAAATTTTTGTTGATTTTTTCATACGATTTCTCCCTGATAATATTTTATAATAACTCTATCTGACATGATACTCGTATTATATTATTTGTACAATGAAAAAAGTAATAAGTGTACGGGTACACTTGTTGTTTTTAACCGATTTTTTAAAAAACTGTTAGCATTGCTATACTTTAATATTTAATAACTTAAAAATAGTAAATAAAAAAGTGGTAGAAATTTCTACCACTTTGAATACTCAAAATTTTACATAATTATATAGTTTCTATTTTTGAAGCTTGAGGACCTTTATCACTTTGAATGATCTCGAAAGTTACTTCCGCTCCCTCTTGCAAAGTTTTAAATCCTTCTTTATTGATTTGTGAAAAATGTGCGAAGTATTCGTTCCCGTCTTCTGCTGAAATAAATCCAAACCCTTTATTATCATTGAACCATTTAACTGTTCCTTTTAACATATATATATGCCTCCGTAAAATCTTAATACAGATAAGTTTTCTTAAAAAATCCATTTAACTTTAAACCCAATCAAGGGTTTCTTAACCAATGAAGCTCTTTCTTACTATCTGCTACTATTAAATAGTATCATAACCGTTACAAAAAGTAAAGTTTTATATCAAAAATGTAAACAGAGAAATAAAATACAGTATATAACATCTACATTTTAAAAGTGAATTTTAATTAAATGTAGCTATCATTATTGATGCTTAATATGATATAATTATCTTTATAAAAATAGGGAGGAGAAATCATTGAAAAATAAAGATTAGGGGAAGGGGATAAAAATGGAGATGTATTTAAAACAGTTAGAATTAGAAGAACCTATTGAAGTTTTTAATTTACTTGAAGAAACAGTTAAAGAAGGCTGGGGATTAATAGATTCAATGACTCGTGAGGAATTTCCCAAATATTTAGAGGATAAATATACTGAAGATTTAGGAGTTGATTTAAAGAATGGAAGGGTTCCACAGACAACTTATTGGCTTTATGTAGATGGGATACCCAGTGGAATGATTCTTATTAGAAGACGAATAAATGAATCATTACTTAAACGTGGTGGGCATATCGGATATTATATAAAAAAAGATCATAGAAGGAAAGGTTATGGGAAAAAAATGCTTTCATTATGTTTAGATATTTTGAGAAAAGAAGGACTAGATAAAGTATTAATTACATGCAATGTTGACAATTTAGGTTCTCAAAAGATTATAGAAGGTAATAATGGTGTTCTTGAAAATATAGTAGATGGTAGCAAGAGATATTGGATAGATATTAATTAAAAAAAATTATTTTAATAAAAGAATAGGAGGATTATTCATTGAAAACTAAAATACCAAAAGAACAGATGTTCTTTTTTATACTAGCGGTAGGAACGGCATGTACTTTTACGTTATGGCGTGCACTTATTAATAATTATTCTGTAGAAGTAACAAAATTTGTAGGAAAAGATATTGGACTTCTACAAAGTGTTAGAGAGGTTCCGGGACTATTAGCAGTGACTGCATTAATTTTTTTATTATTTTTGCCGGAACAAATATTTCTTACACTTAGCATGATACTATTTGGTGTTTTTGTCATGTTGACCGGATTTTTGGATTCAAAAGTAGCACTTATTTTAGGGACTTTAGGAATGTCGTTTGGATTTCACTATATGGAAACAATTAAACAATCTTTATCTTATCAATTATTGAAAAAAGAGGATCTTACAAGGGTATTAGGTAAAAGTGGTGGAATAAGTGCATTTACTTCTTTGATAACGTTTTTAGCGATAATTTTCTTTTGGAAATTTTTAGGAATAAGTTATCAAACTATGTATTTAGTTGGAGGAGGCTTTATAATATTAATCGCAATTTATATGCACCTTTATTTTCCAAAATTTCACGTTGAATTTGAACAGGATAAAAAAGCAATTTTAAAAAAAAAATATTGGTTATATTACGTTTTAACCATTCTTTCAGGTGCAAGAAGACAAATTTTTGTAGTATTTGCTCCATTTTTACTAGTAACAAAATTTAATTTGAAAATAGATCAATTGGTTTCTGTTTTTATTATAAGTCAATTATTGTTAATAATTATTTCACCGAAAATTGGTAAATTAATTCCAAAAATAGGAGAGAAAACAGCTTTAATTATTGAATATTTATTTCTAATGATAATTTTTTTCTGTTATGCAAATGTAAGAACAAAGATTCAAGGCGAGATTTTATATATATTGGATAATTTATTTTTTGGACTTTCTTTTGCTCTTAGTAGTTATTTTAAAAAAATTGGTGATCCTAAAGATATGGCAGCTACTTCTAGTTTAAGTTTTACACTAAATCACACTATGGCAGTTATTATTCCAGTTGTCTTTGGATATATTTGGTTAAAAAATCCTTCATCAGTGTTTTATTTAGGTGTAGGGTTAGCTTTAATTTCTCTTATCTTTAGTACATTTATACCTAAAAATCCAATAATATCAAAAGAGACTATTTTTGTAAGATAAAATTATAAAATACTAATCTAAAATTAAAGGGAAAATCGATTTTAAAGTGTATAGAATAAGTAGTTAAAGGAAAATAAGAGGGAGAGTGCTTATGGAAAATACTTTAAATGAAAAAATAAAAATTGGGATTTCTGCATGTATGTATGGAGCAAAAGTTCGTTACAATTCAAAAGGATTTGATATCTTAGGTTATTTGAAAAGAGAAAAAAATGACTTTCTGTGGACACCAGTTTGTCCAGAAGTTATGTCGGGATTAAGCGTTCCTAGATCTAGTATTAGATTAGTAGGAGGGAATGGGTTTGATTTTTGGGAAAGAAGTGCACAAGTTAAGAATAGATCTGGTAAAAATGTTAGTGGAATGATAAGAGCCGGAAGTATGTCATGCTTTGAAACATTAAAAAGGGTAGATGTTGATGCATATATATTTATGGAAGGAAGCCCTTCTTGTGGTATTAATAGAACTACTCTAAGAAAAGAAAGTTTAGGGAAACCACCAGGAGTCTTTGGTGCTTTACTCTTAAAGGAACAAATGTTTTTAATTCCAGCTTTAGACTTACAAAGTCCTTTAAAATGGTGGGATTGGAAAAGACGATTGGTGGCTTTCACTTGGTTTAAAAGAAAGGAACTTAATACTTTTTCTGAATTTTTTGAATGCTGGGATATTTTAAAAATTCTCTGCCAAGAAATTGATGAAGAAAGTAGTAAAGGTGTAGAAGAGAGTATTGAATTTTTTTCTGATAAAACTAATCCAAAAGAGTTTGAAAAAATTCAAATAGAAATTTTAGATATTCTAAGAACGCCTTCTAACCCTATAAAGATTAAAAAATGGTTATGGGAAAATTATAATTCACTAAAAAAAATACACAGTATAGAGGTAGATAAAGTAAGGGAACCTGAATATTTGAGAGGGGTAACTCATGTAGCTAATGAAATGCTTCAAGTAGAATTAGAAGCAAGAAAAGTAAAAAAATGTTTTAAAAGTTCTCCTATTGATTATGCCCCTGGAAGATAAGAAAAATAAAAAAAGATTATTACCTGTATTTTTACAGATAATAATCTTTTTTACTTTTCTCTTAATATTATTTATTTTAAATTTTTTACCAGTTTATTTCTAAAGCTACTCCTACTTCTTTCACAGGTAAAATTTTGTTTATTTCTGCTTTAACAGCAAAGGAAGTACAATGACAAGGATATAATTCTTTTAAATTGTTCTGTTTTAGATAATCAATAGTTTTATTAACTTGTGTATTCACTTCAAATAAATGAAATCCCCCTATAACTCCTAGAACTCTTTCATCTTCGCATACTTTTTTTGCATATTCTATGATATTACATATTCCACTATGAGAACATCCAGTAATAATATAAATACCTTTTTCACTTTTATAGGCAAGAGCTGAATCATCCATTACATAATCTTCAAAGGAATTTCCATTAATGGTTTGTGTTCCAATAGCTTTTCTATGTTCAAAATTATTCATCTGAGGAATTTCTCCTAGAAAAGTTATATTTTTACTAACTTTAATAGGTTTCTTTGAAAGAATTAGATTACATTTTTCTTTTAGTTCTTCCTGTAAAATAGGAGAACAAATTTTTAAATCATCAATTTTTTTTTCGTTAAATGCATCTGGATGAGAAACAATAGAAATATATTTTTTATGTTTATTCTCAAAATAATATTTTAGTCCTCGTGTATGATCATCGTGACCATGGGAAATAACAATAGTACTTATATTTTCTAAGTTTACACCTAATGCGTTTGCATTTTTTAAAAATAAATTAGAATATCCTACATCTAACAGTAAACTAGTCTCCTCATCTTCAATATAATACGAAACAGCAGGTTCTCCACAATAATATTGATCAATATATGTATTATTGTCTACTAAAACTTTTAATTTCAATTTACTTCCTCCCTATTTGATAAGTGACATTAAAAATGCAAAATAATATATATCGTTGATACAAAAGTATTTAGAAATTTCCCCTTCAATTTTAAACCCAAATTTTTTATATAAATTTATAGCTTGCAGATTATCACTTCTAACTTCTAGTTCAAATTTTATTAATTTTTTATTTGATTGAAAAAAATTAACTGCCTGTTCCATGAGTAAACTTCCAGCACCGATCCCCCAATAATCTTTTAAAACATTGATACCTAAAGTTGCTCTGTGACATAATCTTTTCCTAGAAAAAATATCAATTCCAAGCATACCAATTATAACCCCATCACATATACAAATATACAATTGATTATTGGAGTTAATAATCTTTTCAATATGTTTTTCTTGGCTTTTTATTGTAAATCCAGTATTTTTTCTTTCTTTAGAACTACAGGCTAAAAATTCAGTTTCATCTGAAGTTTCCATGAAGAGATCATAAATTTCTTGAGCGTCTGATAATATAGCTTCTCTAACTATTAAATTATTCATAAATATTACTCCTATTTTTATATATTTTTTTTATTAGTATATCACAATATCTCTTAAATAGTTCTTAGGGATTTTAATTTATTAGTTTATGGTAGCTGATAGGTTGATTATTTTAGGAGTAAATGATAGAAGTTAAAAATAAAAATTATTTTTTAAAGGTCGACAAATTAGGTGTCACTAGAGTATACTCTAGTAGAAAATATTCTATATTAATCTAATCAATGTGGAATCTAAATCCCTTTTATTTCAATAGAATACAGATCTATCTAAAATATTAATCTAACCAAAGTGGAATTTAAATTGTTTTCTTTAAAAAGGCTTTTGTTATACTATTCTGTGTAAATCTAATCAAAATGGAATATAAATGTATTATTTTCATTGAAATAACGAATTATTAATCTAATCAAAATGGAATCTAAAGATATTAAAATCCAGTCTAAACTCAGGTTTAATAGTAAAATTAATCTAACCAAAATGGAATCTAAATCAGAGATCAGTAAATTAATAGAGATAAATGAACAAATAATAAGTTTCACCAATCATAGTCTAAAAACGTTCTTTGATGAGAGAAGTTTCTCTTTAAAGACGTTTTTTTATTACCAAATAAAATGTATGAAAAAAATAAAAATATATTACAACATTATTTTTTTTTAACTTACAACTTATTTAAGTTATTATTTTCATGTAACTTTAGTCTTTATTTAGTATAAAATAGTCATTACTTAATTTTAATGTGATAAAAATTAAGTTTTTTCAAAGATACTATTGATTAATCTATTTTTTTGAAGTACACTAAGTTATAAAGAAAAAAGAACTATAGAAAAGAAATAATTTATTGGTTGTACGAAATTTTAAATTATTGATTAATTGTGTTTATTTGTGGGAAGAATACTTGTTAAAAAGTAAAGAACCTGAGGTTCTTTTTTACTTTTTAGGGATTAGAAAAAAAGTAATATCCGATTATAGAGGAGGCATCATGAGGTTTGAAATAAGATGTAAATTAGAAAAAAAAGTAATTTCTACAGATTATAGAAGAAAAGTTCTTTCTTTTTTTAAAGGATCGCTAGAAGAATATAATAAAGATATAAAAAAAGCTATATATGATGATCCAAAGAGAAGAAATTTTACTTTTTCTGTATATCTTCCAGTTGAAAGAATAGAAAAAGATGAGATATATTTAAGAAATAATTATATAAAAATATTCTTATCTGTTGAAAATATGATGGAAGCGCTCCATTTCTTAAATGCTTTGATAGGGAGTAAAGGAAAAACTTTTTCTATGGGAGAAAACTCATTTGTAGCAGAAAAAATTCATAGGAGGATAGAAAAAGAAATAATTAGAGGAGAAGCTGTATTTAGGGCATTATCGCCGATAGTAATTAGAGAGGTAAGGGAAGGAAAAAATAGCTGGTATCATGATTTTGATGAAAAAGGAATAAAAATTTTAAAGAAAAATACCCTATATAATTTAAAAGATAGATTTTCTAAATCGTTATTAGAAGAATTTGAGATAGTACCTATAAAAACAAAACGTACTGTGGTAAATTTTTATAAGTCTAAATTTCCAGTAACTTTAGGGGATTTCTATATAAAGGGAGATAAAAAAATATTAAATTATTTATATAAATCAGGATTTGGAAGCAGGTCATCAGCTGGCTTTGGGATGTTAGAAATAATAGAGTAGGGGGAAACATGAAAGAAATTATAGAGGGAGAATTTGATACCCGAATATATCCATCAGATTGGCGATGGAGTGCAGCT
>NZ_JBATVM010000033.1:0-4202 GCF_049671765.1 Psychrilyobacter sp. | reverse complement strand
GAAGCATCAAAAAGATACGGATTAGAAGGTAATTATGTAGCTGGAGCTAATATTGCAGGATTTGAAAAAGTAGCAGAAGCTATGCAATTTCAGGGTATATGCTAATAATTAAGTAATTGACAAAGAGTCTTTTATTTTAAAAAAATCTAAAATCTAAAATCTAAAATTTATATGTCTAACCCGAATACATGTACATTCAATTTCTAACTACTAAAAGAGAGCTATTAAAATAGCTCTCTTTTTACACATATTTTTCTACTTATTCTGAATAGATTATTACTAATATTTTTAATATTTTTTACGATTTCTTTTTTTCTTCGTCGGACAAATCATTCCAATAAATTTCTCCATGATAACCATCATCATAATATCCATAATAGTAATCATTATACCAAGGAAAATAATCACTATTAGTAAAAGTTTCATTGGTGGAACTACAACCCAATAATATTAAAAGTATTTTTTTCATATTATATTTGCTCCTTTTAACAATAGAAGCATTTATATACTATCCTACTTTAAAAGCCAATGTTTTACAAATTTATATATTTTAGTGTATTTTCAAAGGTATTTATATTAAAAAAATACAAAGCAATAAATGTTAAAAGATATTATAAATTCTTAATTAGTTGTTAAAATATATTAAAATAGTTGTTAAAATTATAACTGACTGCATAAAAAAATTAATAAACATCTTTAAATTTTTAATTAGAAAATGTAACAATTCTATCAAAAATCATAGGTTTTCCTTGGTAAAATAAGAATATAATTTGAAAAAATAATAATATTGTTCTTTATTTAATCATTAATGTTTTGAAATAAGGCAATTAAGTTGACAAAACAACTGATATGCTATAATATAGTAAGTGGAATTTATATTGTGCAATTTATAACGAGACAAGAGGGAGGAATTTTTTTATGATTACGTCCGGATATAGTTTTATATCATTTATTATTTGTTTTGCAGCAGGGGTTTTCTTTATTGAAGAAAAGCTAAAATCCAAAACAAAATTTTTCGAGGTTATTCCACCATTAGTAATTATTTACTTTGGAGTAATGTTAATGTCTACTTTTGGTTTTTGGTCACTATCTATTGATGGGGTAAAAACAGGAGCAGGTATTGCAAGGAACGGAATGAAGAGTGCAATATTACCATCAATGATATTTTTGATGTTATTAAAGTGTGATTTACGACATATATTAAAATTAGGTCCAAAAATGTTATTGGCATTTTTCTCAGCTACATTTAGTATAATGACAGGATTTGTAGTGACATTTATGATCTTTAAAGATAAGTTAGCTGAAAATTCTTGGCAAGCTTTTGGAGCACTCTCTGGTTCTTGGATCGGCGGAACTCAAAACATGGTAGCAGTACAGCAAGCATTAAATTTAGATGACGTAGGAATGGGGTATACCTTATTGATAGATTCTATAGACTATTCAATTTGGATAATGTTATTATTGTTCTTTGTTGGATCAAGTAAATTAATAATGGCTTTTAATAAATTTAATAAAGCTGATACCAGTATAGTAGAAGAACTTTCTCAGCACTTGGCCGCATTAGATGAAGAGATCGTAAAAGAAGTTACATTTTTAGATCTATTTGGTACATTGGCATTTGCTTTAGGAGCAGGAGCTTTCTGTGTATGGATAGCTCAGTATCTTCCTCAGACTACTTTTTTAAACAATACAACTTGGTCTATTTTGCTAGTTACAATTATGGGGATTATAGGTGGAATGTCTCCAATGAGTAAAGTTCCAGGATCAAAACAATTATCTAACATATTTTTATATACATTAATTGGATTAATAGCTGCTTCTGCAAACTTTGCAGAATTAACAGAAGCACCAGTTTATATTATTGCAGGAGCATGTATCTTAGGAATTCATGGTCTTATGATGACAATATTTGCTAAGATTTTTAAATTTGATCTATTTACTTGTTGTGTAGCATCAGTTGCAAATATTGGAGGGGTTGCATCAGCGCCTGTAATCGCAGGGGCATATAATGATGCTTTAGTTCCAGTAGGAGTACTTATGGGGATGTTAGGAGCAATTATAGGAACAGGGATGGGATTAATAATGTCTAAAATCTTATTCTCATTATTATAAGATAGAGATAAATAGTTTATAAAAAATAAGAGTTTCATAAATTTCCTTCTATATCTAGAGAAATCTGGGTATAGGAGGATTTTTTTCTATGAACTTAGCCTGAATAAATTTTATAGTTTTTAGTTAATTTTTTTTAATTAATGACATTAAAATTTAATAATTTTTAATGTTGAAGGTGTTGTGATAATTCTACTGTATAATTATAGGGAAATAAAAATTATAAGGAGAACGAATATATATGAAAAAAATTATATTATTATTCCTCACTCTTTCTCTAATATCATTTGGTTCTCAAAAATATGATTTTAGATTTAAGAACGTTGATATTTTAAAGGTTAGAATAAGTAGAAAATATAATGGATTTAGATGTCTTGAAGGAGTAATATCCAATAAAAGTAATGAAAAAATAGAATATGTGAAATTTGATATTAAAATCAGAGATAAAAATATTACTAAAAATAATAGGTACTATACTGTAGGAGAGGTAAGACTGTCTCAGTTATATCCTAATAAAAAAATGAAATTTAAAAGATATCTAAGAGTTTTAGATATGGATGGAAAAGATCTAAAAATTGAAGTGATCAACCTGGTTATGAGTAAAAACTAAAACTTACAGGATGATTTTTAATCACCCCCAAATAATACTCTCAATTTACATCAGTAAAATATTATTACTTTCTATAATGAAACTACATAACTATATGGAAACTACTTCACAAATATTTTTTTTAATGTTATTCTGATTTGAATAAAAAAGTATTGATCATAAAATAATATCAATATAAATTTTAGTGGGGGTTCAAAATATGTAACCACTACTAGAAATAAGTATAGATAGAACTATTCAAAATAGTTTTATTAATATTAGGAGGAATAAAAATGAAAAAACAATTTTTAGAAGCAATGAATACAAGATATGCATGTAAGGAATTTGATATTGAAAAGAAAATTAGTGATGAGGATTTTAACTTTATCCTTGAAACAGGAAGATTATCTCCTAGTTCATTTGGTTTTGAACCTTGGCAATTTTTAGTAATAAAAGATCAACAAAAAAAATTAGATATTACTGAATTTTCTTGGGGTGGAAGAGATAGAGCTACAGGAGCTAGCCATTTTGTGGTAGCTTTAACTAGAAAAGGTGATATGAGACATGATTCAGAATATTTAAATAACTTTATGAGAGATGTTCAAAAATTACCAGAAAATGTAATTGAGATGAAAACTGGTTTCTTCAAAGGATTCCAAGAAAATGATTTTAAACTTTTAGAAAATGAAAAAACATTAACAGATTGGGCAAGTAAGCAAGCATATATCGCTTTGGGAAATATGTTAACAGCTGGTGCAATTGTTGGTGCAGATTCTTGTCCTATCGAAGGTTTTGATAAGGAAAAAACAGAGAAAGTTTTAGTAGAAAAATTTGATATAGACATGGGTAAATTTGACCTAGCTTATATGGCTGCTTTTGGATATGCTAAAAATCCAGCAAAACATGAAAAAACAAGAAGAAAATTAGAAGATGTAGTTAAATTTTATTAAGTAGTAACTGATGTTTCGCGATAGATTTTTTTTCTGAAAAAGAAATATACTCCTAGTAACAATATTTAAAGGAGTAACTTCTATGAATAAAAATCTTCTCGAAACATATTCAAATTTTTTAATTATTTCCTTGACATGTTTTACAAGGACTGAGTTTACCAAAAGCAGAGAAAAGCTGTGGGAAAAGATCTTATGCCTGAAAATGTAAAAAATAATTAATGAATTTCTTTATGCCTGCTTATGAAAATACAACAAGGGAAAAAATGAATGACATTGTAAAAATTGATTCAAATCTTTCAGCAATGCAACTTATGTTAGATGCAGAAGATATTATGTTTTTTTAATAGATAAAACTTAATAGTAAATAAGAAGCAATAATCATACACCTATTACTTCTTATTTTTACGTCATTATAAACATAACTTTAGAAAAAATAAATATTCAAGGAGAAAAATTATGATAAAAATCACAGCAAAAGCAAATGTAAAGGAAGAAAATAGAGCCCTTTATTTAGAAGTAGCTTCAATCTTAGCAAAAGCAAGTAGAAAAGAAGA
>NZ_JBATVM010000032.1:0-3529 GCF_049671765.1 Psychrilyobacter sp. | reverse complement strand
GCTGCTCCTTTTAAAACTGCAAAATTCATCTTTTATTCCTCCGATTATATTATTATATATATTTATATCACTATTAAAATAAGGGAAAGAGACTAAACCTCTTCCCCTTATTTAGGTTTAATTATTTAACGTCAAATACTGTTTGATCAGTAACTTCAGTTGTTAAAGCTTCTAAAGCTGTTCTTACAATGTCTTTTCTTAATTTAAATTGGTCTTCCTCAGGTAATGCAGGGTCTCCAAATGGATGTGGTATTGCGATTGCAGGAACTATTCTGTTCGCTCCTACTGTTAGAGAGATAGGAACTACAGTACAAAGGTGTACTACAGGTATTCCACTTCTTTCTATTTCTTTTACCATCGTTGCACCGCAACGAGTACAAGTTCCTCATGTAGAAGTTAGGATTACTCCGTCTACTCCTGCAGCAACTAGTTCTTTTGTGAATTCAGCTGCGAACGCTTTCGAGTTCTTTACTGAAGTTCCGTTTCCTGTTGTAGAATAGTAGTAAGGATGGATAGATCCGATTACTCCTTCAGCTTCAAATGCTCTTAAAGCGTCAGTAGGAACTACTACGTTTGGATTTGCGTTAGCATATGTAGGGTCGAATCCTCCATGAGCAGTTTCACCCATATTGTCTAATTCGTACTTACCATATTTTTGAGCTGATGAAGCTTCGATTCTATCTGGGTTTCCAGAAGGAACCATTCCACCAGAAGTAACTAGAGCTATTTTAGCTTTAGATAAGTCTTTGATTGCTGCTCCCGGTTCAACATGATCAAATGTTGGCATTGGATACTCAGTTTCAAATGCTTCACCTTTTAATTTATTTACTAACATATCTACTGCTCTTTCAGCACCAATTTTTTCAGCGAAATAATTTTGTCTTATTCCTCTTACGTGGTATCCTTCTTCAACTGGAGATCCAATAACTTCATTTCTACCTAATTTTAAAGCAAGAGCTGCTAATGGCTTTATAGCCTTTCTCATTCCTGCTGCTGAGTTAGTTGTAGAAACAATATTAAGATCTTTTCTATACATATCTACACCAGGGTTTTCAATGTACATAGCAGTAACTACAGGAATCCCTAATTGCTCTTTTACAGCTTTAGCGATAGTTCCACAAGCTACTCCATATCTTCCTGCGTTGAAAGCAGGTCCTGCTACAAATAGGTCAGGCTTTGCAGCTTTTACCATTTCTAATATTACTTTTGTAGCTTCTTCAACATTCTCATTTAAATAAGAATCTCCACAAATTACTGTTCCTATTATTTCTGCTGCTTCACCAAATTGTTGCATAAGAGCTAGACCAGGACCTACAACTTCATTTCTGAATTCAGGTTTGATATCAGCTTTTTCTTCTCCACCAATTCCGGCGAAGAATTGATTTATATAGTGAACTACTTTTATTTTATTCATTCAAATCCCCCGTAATTAAGACTATCTTGCCTCGATATTGTATTACTAGGGATTAAATAACCCCTAGTTTATATTATATATGTTTTGATAATTGATCTTGTTAAATTTGTTCTATTATATAGGCTCACCTGAGCCATATGTTCAATGGATTTTTCTGAGAATTATTTAGATTAAAGATTTGGTGTGTGCCTCGCATAAGACACGGTTTTGAATATAAGCACTTAGTTTTTTAGTTATTTTTTGTTGCTATTTGCTGGTTCAGTTATTACAAGTTTTGCGATAAATTAAAGGTATTTACAACCTTCTCCTCTGATTTCGTTCATTTCTTCAACGATTTCTTCTACTTCTAATACCATTTCCATCATTCCTACTTGCTCTTCAAATACGTCAGCGTTAACTGCGTTTTTGAATTGATCTTCTAATACGTGGAATGTAGTTAGTCCTAACGCTACGTTAGCTAATACACCTGAGAATGTAGGGTCTCCCATTGTTACTGTTTCTGCAGCTAAGCCAGATGCCTCTGCCTCTGCTGCTCCTAATATAACTACTAAGTTTTCTGCTCCATATTCAGTTGCGAAATCTTTAATTCTTTTTTGATTCTCTAAATCCATTGCTCCAGCAGCCGTTCAGACAAAGCATTCTGTAGAAGCAAATATTACCTCTACATTAGCCATTGTCTCAGCGCACTCCTTTATAGCTTCTCCAGGTACACCGTCTCTATCTCCGACGATGATTAATTTCTTATTTTCATAATTAAACATGTGATGCCTCCTAATTGTTTTATTGATTTTTTTTAAACGCTATTCTTATAAAAGTTTTATTTATATAAAACTAGTACATTTTAGCTGTTAATTTGTTGAATCCTAATTCGTTTGTTGCACCAGTGATTATTTGTAATTCAGCATCGATGCTTCCATCAGGTCTTAATGAACCGTCAAATCCACCTGATAATGTATCTGTATAGTCTAACATTCCGATAACTTTGTCCATTGGAGCTAAAGTTATCATTTGGTTAGCATTTCCACCAGTTACTACTGCGTTAGCTGCTACATCTGCATCTGCTAATGATTGAGATGATCCATCTCTACCAGCATATTCGTCAGTAACGATAACAGTTTTAACACCTTGAGCTTCTACTTTCTTACAGTTCATGATTAAGTCAGTATCAGGGTTTCCGAATCCCTCTTGAGAGATTACTACACCATCTAATCCTAAGTATTTAGTAAATTTAGCTGTCCAGTCAGAAGATCTTTCTTTATCTGCTAAGTATACGTTTTCATTAGTAATGATGATTCCCATGAAGTTGATTTCTTTTCCATGTTGCTTGTATAAGTTTTTGATGATTGGGTTATTTAAGTGATGGTAAGTTGTGTTTTTGTCACAAGCTGATACACAGTTTCCACTTAAGATAGCTCCATCCATAACTTCAGTTGGATATAAAATAGTTGGTACTATTTTCTTAGCATCTACACCATATACATAAGTATCATGTAAAAGACCTTGAGTTTGCAACATATATACATAAGCTACTTTTGGTAACTCAGGATACTGGTTAGCTTGCTCTAATAAAGGTTTAGTTTCAAATACTTCGATATTATCAGGAGTAAGGTTTTCTCCTAATTTACCTAAGAATGCAGCAACTTTTAATCCAGCCATTCTAACAGCTGCTTCATGAGCGTAAGAGTCCATTCCTTCTTTAGGTTCAATAACCATGCATAAGTTATTTAATTTTGCGAAAGGACTATATTCTGATGCTACACCAGTCATGTCGATTATTCCTTCTTGGAATCCAACAACCTTTCCACAAGTGATTACAGCAGACCCTTTTAATACATGAGTTCTACCTTCACCAACTGTTGTTACCTTTGAGATCATTCCAGGGAAAATACCAGCGTTTCCGCCAACTTTTACTCTAGGCTCGATTACATCTTTAACAGGTGTAATTCTAATTGATTCTCCAGGCTTTGCTAATTCAAGTTTAACATTAGTGATTCTGTCATCCTCTAAAACAATTGCCTTAACTTCTTCCGCATTTACATGTAAAACACCGTTTTCTACTTTTGAGACATCTGCAAATTTTATGTCTGAAATATTAATTTCTCCTAATTCTAAACG
>NZ_JBATVM010000031.1:0-11801 GCF_049671765.1 Psychrilyobacter sp. | reverse complement strand
CAGTATTGGTAGTTCCTAAATTAGAGGAATATTTGCCTAATAAAACATATATAGTAGTAGAAAAAAATCCTAGAGAATTAATGCCTATTTTGTTAAAGTTTTTTAAAAAAGAAGTTATATTTCCTATAAAAGCAATAGAAGATAGTGCAAAAATAGGTGAGAGAGTAAGAATAGCTCCTAATGTCTATATAGGTCATGGAGCAAAAATAGGTAATGATGTAATAATACATCCAAATGTTTATATAGGTCAAGATGTAGTAATAGGAGAAGGGTCTATTCTTTATCCCAATGCAGTTGTTAGAGAATTTTGTATCTTAGGAAAAGATTGTATATTGCAGCCAGGTGCTGTTATAGGATCTGATGGATTTGGTTATACTAAGGTAGATGGAAATAATATAAAGATAGAACAGATAGGAAGAGTAGTTTTGGAAGATGATGTCGAAATCGGTGCCAATACTACGATAGATAGAGGAGCTATTGGAGATACAATTATAAAAAAATATACTAAAATTGATAATTTAGTGCAATTAGGGCATAACGTAATAATTGGTGAAAATTGTTTCATAATTTCTCAAGTAGGAATAGCAGGTAGTAGCGAGGTAGGAGATAACTGTACTTTAGCAGGGCAGGTAGGAGTAGCTGGGCATATTAAGATTGGGAATAATGTGGTTTTAGGAGCTCAATCAGGAATATCAGGTAATGTAGCTCCTAATCAAGTTCTTTCTGGAAACCCTCCAGTAAGTGTAAAGGAACATTTAAAAATAAAAGCTAGTTTAAAAAAATTACCAGAATTGGTAAAAAAGGTGAAAAAATTAGAAAAAAATTAAAAATCATAAAAGACACCTATATTGGGTGTTTTTTTTATTTTAAAAAAATTGCATTTTATACTAATTAGTAGTATAATTCTTTTATGAAAAAATATGATGAAAAAGAGATGAGAAATTTAAAGTTATTGGTAACATTGTCAAGGTGTAATTCCTCTATAAATGGGAGGATATACCCTAAAATTAAAGAGGAAGGGTTGACAGAAACACAATTTTCGGTATTGAATTTACTTTATCATAAGGGGAAATTCAATATTAAAGAGATCATTGAAAAGACATTTTCAAGTGGTGGAACCATGACAGTTGTGGTAAATAATCTATTAAAGGAGGGTTATATTAAAAAGGAAAGGTCTCAGGTAGACAAAAGACAGGTACTAATTAGTATTACTTCTAAAGGTATAAATCTATTGGATTATATCTTAGGAACTCACGTCGAAAATTTAAAAAATACCTTTGATGTATTAACCGACACAGAAAAATTAATTTTAACAGAATTATTAAAAAAATTAGGGAAGGGAAAAGAAGATGAATAAAATTAATAAACAACTAAAAAAAGAAGCGATAATAACAGTGATATTATATCTTATATATTTTGTATGGTGGTATAGTTTTGCATATGGATTAGGAGATGTTGATCCAAAAGATTACAAATATATCTTGGGTTTACCAGAATGGTTTTTTTATTCTTGTATCTTAGGATTTTTAATGATAACTACTTTATTATGGATTTCTATCAAGTTATTTTTTAAAGAAGTAGATTTGAAAATATACGAAAAAAATATAGGGAGAGAAGAATGGAAAAAATAAAATTAATATTACCACTATTGGTATATTTAGGAATAACATTATATGTTGCTTACTATAACAGTCCAAGAAGAAAAAAAAGTAAAGATTTCACCAATGAATATTTTATAGGAAACAGAAGTATGGGAGGGTTTGTTCTAGCTATGACTGTTATTGCTACCTATACAGGAGCTAGTTCATTTCTAGGTGGACCAGGAGTGGCTTATAAACTAGGCTTAGGATGGGTGCTATTAGCTTCTATCCAAATACCAACTGCTTTTTTAACTCTGGGAATATTAGGAAAAAAATTAGCTATTATTTCTAGGAAAATTGATGGAATAACAATAAATGATTTTCTCAGAGCAAGATACCAAAATAAGTGGGTAGTAATAATGTCTTCTGCAGCTATCCTATTATTTTTCATGGCCTATATGGTTGTTCAAGTTATTGGAGGAGCAAGGTTATTTGAAGTTTTAACTGGTTTAGATTACACTGTAGGGTTAGTTATTTTTGGATTTTCAATAATATTTTATACTGTATTTGGTGGATTTAAAACTGTAGCTATAACTGATGCTATTCAGGGTGTAATAATGTTGATAACTAGTGTGATTTTATTTTGGGTATTAAAAGAAGCAGGTGGCGGAATGAGAAATATAATGCAAACTATCTATGATATAGACCCAAGCTTACTGACCCCAACTAGTGGAGGGGCAATAACAAAACCTTTTATAATGTCATTCTGGGTATTAGTAGGAGTAGGTCTTTTGGGACTACCTCAGACTACCATAAGATGTATGGGATTTAAAGATAGTCGATCTCTTCATAGAGCTATGGTTATAGGAACTCTTGTAGTTGGATTTTTAATGATAATGATGCATCTGATCGGAGTTATGGGAATAGCAATTATGCCTAACGAACAATTGGGAGATAAAGTAATTCCAATCCTAGCAATTAGGAATTTATCGCCAATATTATTAGGAGTTTTTATAGGTGGACCGTTGGCTGCAATTATGTCTACTGTGGATTCTCTTCTAATTCAGACTAGTTCAACCATAGTAAAAGATATCTATATAAATTATATAGCTACCGAGGTAGATCAAAAAAAATTGAGCAAGATATCTCTGTGGACAACTTTAATCATGGGTGTTATGGTATTTGCACTGGCTTATCATCCTCCAGAATTTATAGTTTGGTTGAATTTATTTGCTTTAGGTGGACTAGAGGCTGTATTTATGTGGCCGATATTACTTGGATTATATTGGAAAAAAGCCAATGCGACTGGAGCACTTCTGAGTATGGGAATAAGTCTTTTAGTATATGTTAGTATGACTCTTTTAAAGATAAAGCTCTTTGGTATGCATCAAATAGTGCCTACGATAGCAATAGGTGGCTTAGTTTTTATCATAGGATCGTGTTTAAATAAACCTAGTTCAGAGGAGCATTTGGCAATATTTTTTGACTAATAAAGGTTTAAATTTAGGAGGCAACAATGGAAATAAAACTAGAAAAAATAAATGTGGATATAAAAAATAGCGATTTAGAAAAATTCAATGAAGTAGAGTTTGCTAGATTAATAGAAGGATCATTTAATGAATGGACTCGTTTAGATGAGAAAAAGAATAAGATAAATTGGTCTGGAAAATTCACAGTAGAGAGTGAAGATGGAGATTTTGAATATAAAGTAGACACTAAAGAAAAATATATAACAAGCATAGATTTGGATGGCTTTTTAGACGGAGAGAAGATAGACATTGATGAAGATATAGAACTTTTACTCAGTTCAAATTATTCTTATATTTATGAACTTTTGATTTTTCATGAAATTTCAAAATTAAAGATAGTTTCAGATATAAAATTAAAAGCTGTAGAGCTAGCTCTTTTTCCTAAGTGGGCAAGTGGTTATTTGGCTGATAACTTGGAAAATAATAAAATTATTCAAGAATTTATAGAAATATTTGAACCTCTTATGAATGAATTTGAGATAGTTAAAAAGGTAGACATAAGTTTAGACAGTATTCAAGTTGAATGTGAAAATGAAAAAATAAGAGAAATATTTAAAGAGACTATAAAAAAATATATAGGAAAAGAAGTATTTTTTATAATACATGACAGTGAATATAGTAGTATTTTATCCAAGTTAGATATGAATAGATTGGTATCAGCAGGACATAAATTTAATCCTAGTTTAGAAGAAGTTGAAATATACAGCTAATTATAATAAGTACAAAAATAAAATGATTATAAAATGTTGACTTTTTTCTAAAACTATCGTAAAGTTTAGTATATCAATATGGAGGTGTTTAGATTGAATAACAGTATTACATTTGGAGGAAATCCATTAACATTAATAGGAAATGAGATCAAACTAGGAGCAAAAGCACCAAATTTTACAGCTTTAAAAACAGATTTATCACCATTTAGTTTAGAAGAATTAAAGGGACAGGTAATTATAATTTCAGTTATGCCGTCAGTAGATACTCCGGTATGTGAGCTACAGACAATCAGATTTAATACAGAAGCTTATGAGCATGGAAATATAAATGTCATTACTATCTCGGCAGACTTGCCATTTGCACTAGGTAAATTTTGTGCAAATAAAGGTGTAGATACAGCAATGACTCTTTCAGATCATAAAGATTTAGATTTTGGAATGAAATATGGTTTTGTTTTGGAAGAATTAAGACTTTTAGCTAGAGGAATAGTAGTTATAGGCAAAGATGGGATTGTAAAGCACGTAGAATATGTACAAGAAGTTGCAAATCATCCTAATTATGATAAAGCAATAGATATAGCTAAAAAATTAGTATAAAATTATTTAAAATAAAAAAATGGAGAATTTCTCCATTTTTTTTTGGGATAAAGGAAAAGAATTATAAAATGGTAAATATAAAGTAGCTATCTATCAATAAATAAAGGGAGGAGAATATGAAAAAAAGAGGATTTACAATAATAGAATTATTAATAGTGCTTGCTCTCATTGGAATCTTGGTAGGTATTGGAGGAGTTTCAATAAAGAAGCAAGCTGAATCTAGAGCTATGATAAAGGTGACAAATGAAATCGGAGACTTTTTTAGGATAGCTGCTAAAAGATCTCGGGAGACGGGAGAAAAATATACTGTTCATTTTAATTTGGTGGAAAAAAAGATAGAAATTTATAGAGAAGAAGAGGAAGAAAATGGAGTTGCAAATGGTAAATGGAAAGATGGAGGAATAAAGGTTCCAATTGAAAGGTTGGATTTACCTAATATATTTGAATATGAAAAAATATCTGAAAGTTCATTTGACCAAGATTTTACTAGTAAGATTACATCTACTGGAAATATGAGTGGTACTATAACTCTATATGTTTTTAAGTCAAATTCTCAATTAGGAATTCAAGGTGATGAGATAGCCAAGTATTCAATAAGACTTCTAACAACTGATAAACATGTAAAATTTTTACACGTCAAAGAGTATACACCAAAAACTAAAATAAAAAGAAGTGAAATAGAAGGTGGGACAAGAGGTGCAAGTAATACTAGTGATTGGGAAATTACTAGAGAATAAAGAAAAATAAAATAACACTGTAAATAAAAAAATCAATTAATCTAAAGAATTAAAAACGATTTAACCCCTTTATACATATAGAAATATTTAGTCTTTAAATGTATTTTTAGAAAACATTGCAATAATAAATTACAAGTGTTATTATAAGATAAGCAATTTTTAGGAGGATTTATTATGAAAATAGGAAATTTAGAAATAGAAGTACCAATTATTCAAGGTGGAATGGCAATTAGAGCATCAATGTCAAGATTAGCAGGAGCTGTTGCAAGAGAGGGTGGAATTGGCTTAATTGCAGGTTCGGCTATTGGAATGGATGAGTTGAAAAACGAAATTATAAAGGCAAAAGAATATATGGGAGAGAAAGCAGGAGCAATTGGAGTAAATGTAATGGTTGCTGTAAGTAATTTTGAAGAGGCAGTAAATGCATCTATCGATGCAGGAGCAGAATTAATTGTCTGTGGTGCTGGATTTTCTAAAGGTATATTTAAAATAGGGAAAGAAAGAAATGTACCAATATTTCCAATTGTATCATCTGTTAAAGGGGCTAAATTATCGGAAAGACTAGGAGCTACAGCCATTGTTGTTGAAGGTGGAAATGCTGGAGGACATTTGGGAACAGATCTTGATTCTTGGGATATTGTAAAGGAAATAGTAGAAGCAGTAGATATACCGGTCTTTGGAGCCGGTGGAGTAATAGAGCCTGAAGATGCTAAAAGAATGTTAGATTTAGGAGCTGTAGGAGTGCAAATGGGTACTAGGTTTATAGCTACGAATGAATGTGAAGTTAGTGATAAATTTAAAGAGATGTATGTAAAAGCCAAAAAGGGTGAAGTAGTCGAGATTGCGTCATCTGCTGGATTACCTGCTAATGCTATTATAAGTCCTTTTGTGGATAGATTATTAGCTGGAACACAGGAAAAGCCTACAAAATGTAACCAATGTTTAAAAAAATGTAATCATACATTTTGTGTAAATGAAAAATTAGTTGAAGGACATGAAGGGAATTTTGAAGATGGAATTTATTTTGCTGGTAAAGATGTGTGGAAGATAAAAGATATAATTTCCGTTAAAGAGGTATTCGAAAGATTTAGACCAGTATTTGAAGGAAGATAAGATAACTATAAAAATAGATCCTATGAACGAAATGTTCATAGGATCTATTTTTATAGTTATTATTTTCTAGTAAAAAAACACCAACTTTTGGTTGTTTTTATAAACCATCCTACCATAAAAATACCCTTGAATAAAGTAGTGATAGTTATAGCCCACCAAACACCATTTAATCCTAATAAACCATCTTGAGAAAGAAATAACGCCATAGGGATTCTCACGAGATTAAAAAAAGTTGTGATATAAAACGGAGGTTTAGTTTTTCCTAAACCATTAAAAGCTCCAGCAGTTAAGATCTCAATGCACATAAATAACTGAGAATAGGAGAGGATTTTTAAATATTCAATTCCATTTTTAACACTTTCTTCTTCTTGAATAAAGATTCTAAATATTCTTTCAGCACCAAGATAAAAAAGAAAAGTTGTTAAAATTCCTACGATACTCATGATGATCATAGAGACCTTATATCCTTTGAGTATTCTTTTAGGTTGATTAGCACCATAGTTTTGTCCGATAAAGGCAGATAGAGCAACCTGAAAGCCTATAGCAGTCATCCAAGAGAGAGACTCTACCTGGGATCCTACTTTTTGAACTGCTATTGCCATAGGGCCCCAAAAGGAGATTATCCTAGCAATTACCATTGAGAGACCAGTAAATAAACCACTTTGTAATCCTACAGGGATACCTAAAGCAGTAATTTCTTTGATAATTTTAATTTTTGGCAGTTCTGATATTCCTTTTAATGAAACTTGAGTTTTAAATTTTTTAATATAGATTAAAAATGACAGTGTTACAGACCCTTGTGCAATAACAGTAGCAATTGCAGCTCCAGCTACACCCATAGCAGGGAATCCTATCATTCCAAATATAAGGATAGGGTCTAAGATCATATTAATAACTAAACCGATGGCATTCATATAAAAAGGTGTTTTAGTATCTCCATAACCTGTAAAAATTGATGTAAGAACAGGATTAGTAAAGTTAAATACCAATCCAATAGCTATTATGACCAAATATTTTTTAGCCATACCAATAACTATTGGGTCACCAAGTCTAAAAAATCCAATGAGAGAATCTTTGAATAGAATCATAATAAGTCCATAAATAATAGATAAAATTATATTTAATTGGATAGCATTTACAGTGTAACTCTGTGCTAACTTGAGTTTGTTACCACCAATAGACTGAGCTATCTTAACTTGAGCTCCTACCTGAGATATACTAATAAATGCAAAACTTAGCCAAAGGTAAAATCCTGCACTTCCTATAGCAGCTACAGCACCACTTCCCATCTTTCCAATCCATATCATATCTATTAAGTTATAGGCCATCTGTAAAAAAGATGTTCCCATAACTGGAAGGGCCATTTTTAAGAGAGAACGTGTAATATTCCCCTCTGTCATGTTTATCTTCATAATTTGTCTCCTTTAATATTTACTCTTTATTTTGATTATATATTGTACAGTATTTGATCTGAATTTACTATTTATTTTGTTTTTAATTAGAAAACACTTAAATTCTAAGGGAAATCAAAGAAAAGTATTGACTTTATAGTGCGCATATTCTATACTAAATGTAGGTTTACTTTACGTTTGTGATTAAAAAAACAATATTTGGAGGAAGAAAAAATGGGGAAAAAGAAATTTCAAATGCCAACAGCTTATACTGTATTATTCAGTATAATAATTGTAGTAGCAGTATTTACATGGATAGTTCCAGCAGGTCAGTACGACTATGTAGAGGGGACAAAACAACCAGTTCCTGGAACATATAAGGTGGTAGAGTCAAATCCTCAAGCACTTTGGGAAGTAATAAATGCTCCTATTAATGGCTTTTATGAAGCTAAAGATATTGCGTTATTTGTACTAGTAATTGGAGGGTTTCTAGGGATAGTAATGAAAACAGGGGCTATCGATGCAGGAATTGGACAGGTTATTAAAAAGTTAAAGGGAAGAGAAAAGATAATGATACCAATCCTTATGATGATATTTGCAGCTGGAGGAACATCATTTGGGATGGCAGAAGAAACAATAGCTTTTTATCCTCTTTTAATTCCAGTATTTATTGGTGCTGGATATGATGCTTTGACAGCAGTAGGAGTAATAATGTTAGGGGCTGGAACAGGAGTTTTATGTTCTACAGTAAATCCATTTGCTACAGGAATAGCTTCTGGATTCGCTGAAATTTCTGTGGGAGATGGATTAGGATTAAGACTTATAATGATGGTAGTTTTACTTGGTTTTGCTATATTTTATGTTATGAGATATGCTGAAAAAGTAAAAAAAGACCCGACAAAATCATTGGTATATGACATGAAAAAAGAAAATGAACATCATTTTTTAGGGGGAGAAGAACAAGAAACTCCTGAATTAAATTCTAAAAGAGCATTGATTCTTTGGATATTTGGTGGGACTTTTGTCATTATGATCTTAGGAGTAATCCCATGGGCTTATAAGTTTAATATCACAATATTTGAGACTATGAATGACTTTTTCAAAGGGTTACCATTAGTAGGTAAATTATTAGGAGATATGGTTGCACTTGGTGATTGGTGGTTTGGAGAGATGACTGTATTGTTTATGGTTTCAGCTATACTAGTTGGGAAAATATATGGTATGGAAGAAAAAGAAATCGTATCTGTATTCGTAAATGGTGCTAGAGATCTATTAGGAGTAGCACTTATTGTAGGACTTTCTAGAGGGATAACTATAGTAATGAATGCTGGTGGAATGACAAATACAGTATTATATTGGGGAGAACAGGCATTAACAGGTGTAGGATCTACAGCATTTGCTATTATTTCATACTTATTCTACTTGCCTATGTCATTTTTAATTCCTTCAACTTCAGGATTAGCTACACTATCTATGCCTATTATGGCTCCATTAGGAGAATTTTCAGGTTTGGCTAAAAATGTAGTAGTTACTGGATATCAATCTGCATCAGGAGTATTAAACTTACTTACTCCTACATCAGCAGTTGTAATGGGAGGGTTAGCAATAGGAAGAGTATCATATACAAAGTGGTTAAAATTTGTAATGCCTCTATTTATTGCATTTATAGTAATGACAATGGCATTATTAGCTTTAGGTTCAATAATGTAACTAAAAAAGCTTTTGCTTATAGGCAAAAGCTTTTTTCTATTTTTCTATAAGACTATAAAGTAATTCTATCTCTTCTTTCCATATAGATTGATCTATTGTCTCTAATGTAATTGGCATATTATCAAATCTAGAATCATTCATAAATCTTTTAAAAAAATCCATTCCCAACATTCCATTTCCAATACTTTCATGTCTATCTTTTTTACAAGCTAATCCATACATAGAATCGTTTAGATGAATTCCTTTTAGATATTTAAATCCAATTAGGTTTTCAAACTCCTCAAAAGTTTTTTTATATCCTTCTTCAGTAGCTATATCATAACCATAGTCAAATGTATGGCAGGTATCAAGTAAGACTCCTATACGATCCTTATTTTCTACTCTATCTATAATTTCTTTTAATTCTTCAAAGTCTCCTCCTATTGTATTCCCTTTCCCAGCTGTATTTTCAAGGACTATAGTGATGTACTTTGTAGCTTTGATAGCTTCATTGATTCCACGAGCTATAAGGTCATATCCTTCCTCTAATGAGATCAATCCTAGGTGACTTCCGCTATGTAGATTTATATATTTTAAATCTAGTTCTTCTCCTCTTTTTAATTCATCGATTAAGGCATCCAATGATTTTTGCCATTTTTCAGGATCACAATTAGCCAGATTTATAAGATAACCAGCATGAGGCATAATATAATCGGAATTAAAATCATATTTTTTTATCTCATCTTTAAATTTTTTTATTATTTTATCATCATAATCTTTAGCAACCCATCTTTTTTGATTTTTTAAGAACATTGCAAAGGCTACACCACCGATATCATGGGCATTTTTAGGAGCATTAAAAACTCCTCCACTAACACTAACGTGTGCCCCGAGATGTTTACTTTTTATTTTGTCTTCTCTTGATTTATTTTTCATTTTTTCCTCCTGTTACAACTTTGTAATTATTATAACATAAGAAGAGTTTAAATAAAAGAATGGGAAAGCTATTTAAATAAAAAAATTATTTTTTTAAAATTTTATTGATTATATTCGTTGACAAAGTATTATGCGTATGATAAGCTTTGAAAATCAAAGCAAAAGGAGGAGGAGATGTTTAGTTCATTTTTAGTAGTATCAAGAGAATCATTTGAAGCAGTAATGATAATAGCAATTATATTAGGTTTTCTAACAAAAACAAAGCAAACACAATATAAAAAATACGTTTGGAGTTCTGTAGCTTTAGGTTTAATATTAACAGGGTTAATAGTATATATATTAAAAATTACTCTAGGAAGTTATACTAATAGAGCAGAAGGTTTTTTAGGAGGGCCAACTTTAATTATAAGTTCGTTATTTATTTTATCGATGGTTATTTGGATGGCAAAAACAGGGGCATCAGCGGGGAATAAATTAAAGGAAGATTTAATAGGACTAGTAGAATCTAAAAGAGTTTGGGGTTTGATGTTTTTAGTGACTACCGCTATTTTAAGAGAAGGAATAGAAACTTTTTTCTTCTTATTAGCTGTAATAGGGACAGAAAATAGTCAAGGCATCTTAATTGGGTCACTGTTAGGTTTATTAACTTCTTTAGTTATTGGTTACTTAATGGTTAAAGGAGCAATAAAGATAAATATGAGTTCATTCTTTAAGGTATTTAGTTACTTATTGATACTAATTTCTGCTGGATTCTTTGCACATGGAATAAAAAAACTACAAAGTGTGGAAACTATTCCAACAATTATAAAAAAATTATGGGATACGACTTGGTTAATTGATAAGCATTCACTATTTGGTGGGTTCTTTAAAGGGATGTTTAGTTACGATCCTAAACCATCATTAATGTCTTTATGTGCGTATATTTTATTCTTATTTATAGGGTTTTATACATATAATACTCTTTCAAATAAAAATAAATAAAATACTGTATTATCAAAATAAATAGAAAAAAGGTTGATCAGTGGTCAACCTTTTGTAATTTATTTATCTATTAGTCTTTCTTGCTATTTAATACTGCATTTATTTTAAAACAAAAAAAGAGCGTTCTTTTAGGAATACTCTTTTAAAAATATTTTTTAGTTTTTTAGAATGAATAGTTTGCTTCAAAATAAAATTGTTGTCTATACATCTCATCACTATAATCATTAGTAGTACCACTTATATCATACTCATATGAAATAGCTCTTGAACCAGCTTCTAAACCTATTCCATTATTAAATCTAGCTCCAAAACCTAATTTAGCATATAAATTTGATTTAAGAGTTTCTTTTTGATTAGAAAAAAGATTTTTTACATCTATTTCACTAGCAGCAGCTCCTAAAGATCCAGATATATATAGTGCTAAACTATCTGCTTGATAAAAATCATACTCAGTAGTAAAACCAAGCATAAAAGCATCCATGTTGTCATCACCAATAGTATTTTTAGTTACATAGTCAGAAAATTTAGAATTATCGTA
>NZ_JBATVM010000030.1:0-2425 GCF_049671765.1 Psychrilyobacter sp. | reverse complement strand
CCAAAAGACTATGTTGGTGGAGTTATGGAATTATGTCAGTTAAAAAGAGGAACATACATTAGTATGAACTATATTGATGACACTCGTGCTATGATTACATACGAACTACCCCTTGCAGAGATAGTATTAGATTTTTACGATAAACTAAAATCTAGAACAAAGGGATATGCTTCATTTGAATATGAAATGATAGGATATAGACCTGGAGATCTAGTAAAAGTTAATATCTTAGTATCTGGTGAAGGTGTAGATGCATTCTCATTTATTGCACATACAGACCATGCAACAGCTAGAGGAAGAATCATTGTAGAAAAATTAAGAGAAATTATACCAAGACAGCAATTTGAAATTCCTATTCAAGCTGCATTAGGAGCCAAAATAATAGCAAGAGAAACTATTAGAGCATTTAGAAAGAATGTTACAGCTAAATGTTATGGTGGAGATATTTCTAGAAAGAAAAAATTATTAGAAAAACAAAAAGCCGGTAAGAAAAGAATGAAACAAATCGGTAATGTAGAAATCCCACAAGAAGCATTTATCTCGATCTTAAAATTAAGTGACTAAATATAAAATTATAATTAGCTGACATCTGTTGGCTAGTTTTTTTTATTCCGTTATAATATAAACATGGAATCTTTTGGATCCGACGTGATCTTGTTTTTGGAAATAAAATAAATTTAGGTATTTTATCCATTATATAGTAAACTAATATTAATCAAAATATGAGGAGGAAATATATGAGTTCAAGAGTAGATGAAATTATAAAGAAACTCTCAATGTATGAAAAGGCTGAAGAAGTAAGTATATTTTTAAAATTACATGATACTATTATCCATGAATTACATATTGAATTAGACCGTGCCTATGACACCATTATAAAGGAAGAAATTGAAGCAGATATAAGAGAATTGGATTCATATACCATTAAAGTCACCGAACATCATAAAAAAGAACTACTTCGTGAGATCATCGCTTATATAGAAAAAAAAGTCTAAAATCTAAAATGTAAGGGAGTTTTAAATATAACTATGAATACAAAAATACATAAAACTGAAGTAACCTATAAGGAAAAACAATTGATTTTTTCAATGTTAAATAAAATATCACTCTTTGGTGGTCTCACTGTTGGGGAACTAGAATGTCTCATTCCACTATTGACTACAGAGTCCCTAAAAAAAGGAGAGACAGTTTTCGACCAAGGAGAATCACCAAATAATATTTTTATTATCCAAAGTGGTGAAGTTAAGATAGTTAAACAACAAGACGATATTGAAATCGAGTTAATTCGATTCTATGAAGGTAATTTATTCGGTGAGACTGAACTTATTGGTATCTTCAAATATATTGCTTCTGCTATTGCTTTAACAGATCTAAAATTACTTGTATTTCCAAAGTCAGCACTTTACTCTCTACATAGTAAAAACATAAAGCTATTTAGTAAAATAATTTTAAATGTCGCGCGAGAATCTTGTCGAAGAACTGCTAAAACTGATCAATATTGGTTAGATGAAATGGTTAAGTTAAGAAAAAATAACAAAGAATAGATATAAACTGGTGCATATTTTTAATGTCAAAGTGGTAGATATCTCTGCCACTTTTTTATAGTATAAAAATCAATAAAATAGGAGTTAAAAAATGATAAGTAAAAAAATCAAAATAACAATCTTGTTAAATCTCGTAATATCTCTAAGTAGTTTTTCTATCGATGTCTATACCCCAAAAGCTCCTCCTAGTATCCCTATGTTGCCTATGGAAAAGAATGTTACACTTCATTATTATCAAAATCCACATACAGAAGTAATCCCTAAACTCATTAAAAATCAAGGTGGTGTCTATGTAATTCCTACTAATCTAGGCGAAAACCTAAAAAAGAAAGGTCTTGAATTGAAATTATTAGGAGTAACTAGCCAAGGTCTCATCTCTATAATATCTAATAAAAAAATAGATAGCATAAAAGATTTAGATGGAAAAAATATCCTTATCGGTGCTCAAGGATCATCCCCTGATATAATTTCTAAATTTTTGTTTAAAAGTAATAATATATCTCCTAAGATCACCTATAGATCTACTCCTGAAGTAGCTAAATTGATGATGATGCAAAAAGGTGATAATGCTGTTCTACCTGAACCTATGGCTACTTTGGTACTTGAAAAAAATTCTAAATTAGTAAGATCAATTGTATACAAAGACCAGTGGGAAAAAGTAACTTCCCTTTCTGGAATTCCCCAAGTAGGTCTATACACTACTAGTAAATATAATAAAGCTCACTCTAAAGAGATCGAAATATTTATGAAAAACTACAAAAAAAATGTAGAGGATCTAAAGAAAAATCCAAGTAAATTTATAAAACTAGCTCAAACTAATTTTGATATTAAACTCAGTGAACGTGGATATTAAGAATCTATTAAATATATGAACTTAACTC
>NZ_JBATVM010000029.1:0-10586 GCF_049671765.1 Psychrilyobacter sp. | reverse complement strand
GTAGATACGGTATTCACAATGGTAAAAAAAGCCAAGGATGCCAAGATTAAGTTTGGAGAAGATAATGTAATAGATGCAACAATAGGAGCTCTTTGTGATGAAAATGGTAAATTTACCATTTTTGATTCTGTAAGTGAAGTATATAAAAAATTAGATAATATGGATATTGCACCATATGCAGAGTCATTTATTGGAAATAACGATTATCTGAAAGAGATAAAGTCATGGGTATTAGGTGAGCACGAGGAGAAATTCAATGTAGGAGCTATAGCTACTCCTGGTGGGTCTGGATCTGTGAGTTCTACCTTAAAAAATATATTGGATCCGGGAGAAACTTTACTTATTCCAAATATTGGTTGGGGTCCTTATAAAATAATGGCAAAAGAACATGGTTTAAATATAGAAACTTATGAACTATTCAATGAAAAAGATGAATTTAATATTGAAAGTTTTAAAGAAAAATCATATGAAATAATGAAAACGCAAGGCAAAGTTTTGGCTATAATAAATGACCCATGTCACAATCCTACAGGTTATTCTATGACTGAATCTGAATGGGAAAGTATTGTAAAAGTTATGAATGATCTATCTAAAGATGGAAACTATATTCTTTTGAATGATATTGCTTATATAGATTATGCTGTAAAAGGATATAAGGAAAGTCGTAAATATATGGAAAGTTTTACACAGTTATCTCATAAAAATTTAGTTGTATTTGCATTTAGCTGTTCTAAGACATTGACTAAATATGGTCTTCGTGTAGGAGGAAGTGTATTTATCTCAAATGAAAAGAAAAATGTAGATGACTATATGAGAGCCAACGAATTTACCTGCCGTGGGATATGGTCAAATGTTCCTAAGGGTGGAATGAAATTATTTTCAACTATCCAAGAAAATAAGATTTTAAAGGATAAATTAGTAGAAGAAAGAGATGGCTATGTAAAATTATTGGAGAAAAGGTCTAAGATATTTTTAGAAGAAGCTTGTGAAGTAGATTTAAAAGTTTATCCATATAAGGAAGGTTTTTTTATTACATTAAAGATAGAGGAAGAAAAAATTAGTGAAAGTTTGGAAAAATTGAATTGTGAAAATATATATCCAATTCAAGTAGCCCATGGGATAAGAATTGCAATATGTGGAAGTCCTAGTAAAAAATTAGAAGGTTTAGCTAAAAAAATTAAAAATATTATAGGTTAAATAAAGAATTCCTCTATACTGGTGTCAGTACAGAGGAATTCTTTATTATTTAAAAACTTATTTAATTTCGTTTAATGTAATCTTACCTTTTTCCATTTTTTCAACGATAGCTAATGATTCTAAACGGAATCCTTCTTTTAGAAGATTTGTTCTTCCCTCTTTAAATCCTTTTTCAATAACAATACCTACTCCTACAATATTTGCTCCACCTTGGTTTACAATGTCTTTAAGACCTAAAATAGCATTTCCTGCAGATAAAAAGTCATCAATTAGAAGGATATTTTCCCCTTCATGTATAAATTCTTTAGAAACAGTTAAATTGTAATTAGTTTGCTTTGTAAATGAATATACAGTGGTAGAGTAAAATTTGTCCATGGTAATGGGTTTGTGTTTTTTAGCAAATACCATAGGGACACCTAGTTCTAAAGCTGTAATCATAGCAGGAGCTATCCCAGAAGCTTCTATAGTTAAAACTTTGTCTATCTTTACCCCTTGGAATCTCTTAACAAACTCTTTTCCAACTTGATTCATGAGTTTAGGATCTATCTGATGATTAACAAATGAATCGACTTTTAAGATTGAGTCTGATAAAGCTAATCCATCTTTTAATATAATATCATGTAATATCTTCATAATTAAACCTCCAAAAATGTTTTAAACACCTCATATTGAGTGAAATTAATAAGAAAATATTAATCTTAAAATTACACTCATAGTTAGCTATTTACGGTAGCTAGTAGAAACTTTCTTCCTTATTAAGAAAATATATGAGAATTGATTTCATCTATATTACCACAAGATCTTAAAAAAAGCAATGTGATGTCATTTTTAAATGGACATACTTCCCTATAAATAAAAAAGTTAGCTGACTGAGATCAGCTAACAATGAGAATTTTAATTAATAGATTTCTTTTATATTTTTTGTAGGATGATTTTCATATTTGATTACTTTACCTTCCCAAGTTCTGATCATAACATAATTAGTTCCACGAGATAACATATATTGAGGCATTAAAGGTGTTTTACCTTGTCCTTTTGGTGCATTAACAATATAAGTTGGGATAGCCATACCAGAAGTAAATCCTCTTAAATATTCCATGATTTCTAATCCATCATCGATAGATGTATTGAAATGTTCAGTTCCTTGAACATGTTTTGCATGGAAGATATAATAAGGTCTACATCTTATCTTTAATAACTCTTGATTCATAAGTCTCATTACAAATTTATCATTGTTTATACCATTTAATAAAACAGCTTGGTTTCCTAAAGGAATTCCATTATTAGCTAACTTTTCACATGCAGCTTTAGCTTCAGGAGTTATTTCCTTTGGATGGTTGAAATGAGTATTTAAATAGATAGGATGATATTTGTTTATCATATTAACTAACTCATCAGTTATCCTTTGTGGTAAAGTAACTGGGGTTCTACTACCTAATCTAATAATTTCTACATGAGGAATAGTTCTAAGCTCAGCTAAGATCCATTCTAATCGAGAGTCAGATAGTGCTAAAACATCTCCTCCAGTAAGTAAAACATCTCTAATTTCAGAGTTGTTTCTGATATATTCAATTGATTCTAAAAGATCTTTATCGTGAGTAGCACTATCATTCTCACCGATGTTTCTTCTTCTTTGACAATGTCTGCAATACATTGCACACTCATTAGTTGTATTTATGATAAGTCTATCTGGGTATCTTCTAGTTATAGTTCCAGCAGGGTTAGTGTGCTCTTCTCCCATGGGATCGGCATCTCCAGAGTTGTTATCTAATTCAATAGATGCAGGGATACTAAGTAGTCTAATAGGATCATATTTATCTTTTGGATCTAATAAACAAGCGTAGTATGGTGAAATTGCCCATCTATATTTATCTCCTACACTTTGAATTTCTTTCTTTTCCTCTTCAGTTAAATCTAAAATTAGACTCAAAGTTTTGACATCTGTAATTCTATTTGAAAGTTGCCATTTAAAGTCATTCCATTCCTTTTCAGTAGCATCAAAATGCTTTAAAAGAATCGCTTTTGAAAGTTTAAACTGTTCCCTTACATCTTTATTCATACCAGTTGGTATATCCTCTTTTGCTATTAAATAATCATTTATGGTACCTTTAAGTTCTTTAGCCCTATCTAGGGAAATTTGTCTACCAACCAAAACTATCGCCTCCTAAAATTTTATATTCTGTACATTACATTATACGCAGATAAGCATAGTGTGTCAAATTTTAATAAATTAAATAAATGATAAATGTGTTGATATATTGATATATTATATGCTGTTGTTGATGAAATCAATCTTAAATTTAAGATTAAAAGGAAAAAACAAGAAAATTTAGAACAAAACTAGTATAATTAATTTTAGACATAGTAAATAATAGGAGGGGTTATAGGTGGATACTAAATATTTATTGGAGATAAGAGAAGTATACAGTAAGATAAAACCATTAATTGAAGCTAGGATAGATGAATATAAGTCAATATGGTTTAATGGAAATAATGAAGATGTCCATGTAGAACTAGCTTTTTGCATTCTGACACCTCAATCTAAGGCTAGAGGAGCAGAAAAAGCAATAGATGGAATGCGAAATGCTGGGGTATTTTGGACCGGGATAGAAGAAGATTTGATACCGTATCTAAATGTGGTAAGGTTTAAAAATACAAAAGCAAAGAATTTGGTTATCCTTCGTGAATTTATGAAAGATGAAGATGGAAGGATAGTTACTAAGACGTTAGTTGATAAGATCGGTGACGTATTTGAAAAAAGAATTTGGCTAGTAAAAAATATTAAGGGAATAGGGTATAAAGAGGCCAGTCATTTCCTTAGAAATATAGGATTTGGTGATGAAATAGCTATCCTAGACAGACATATATTGAAAAATATAATGAGGTTAGGAGTGATAGATGAAATTCCTAAAACTATAACGTCTAAAAAATATTTAGAAATAGAAAAAAAAATTGAAAGATGTTGTAAAGAGATAAAAATTCCTATGGATCATTTTGATCTATTACTTTGGTATTTAGAAGCTGGAGAAGTATTTAAATAGTTAAAAAAATTAATTTAAAACCTAGTGACAATTGAGTAAAGTTAAGTATTATGATACAATATAAAATGCTTGATTGTATGTAAGAAATGCTAGATGGAGGAAGAAAAATGACAAAGAAAAAAGCAACAATTATAACATATGGTTGTCAAATGAATGTAAATGAGACAGCAAAGATGAAAAAATTATTAGAGGGAAATGGATATGAAATGACTGATGACATCCATGATTCAGATGCTGTATTTTTAAATACATGTACTGTAAGAGGTGGAGCAGCAGGGAGAATAGAGGGAAAATTAGGAAACTTAAAAACTATAAAAAATGCTAGAAAGACAAAGATGATAATAGGGGTAACAGGTTGTGTAGCTCAAGAAGAAAAAGCGCATATCTTAGAGAGAGCACCTCATGTAGATATAGTTATCGGGAATCAAAATATAGCACAATTGCCGGAAATTATGGAAAAGATATTAAAAGGTGAGGTGGAACACGCAGTATTGACTGATAAAGAAGATGAATTACCTCCAAGAATAGATGCTAACTTTGGAGATGGAATTTCAGCTTCTGTAGCTATAAACTATGGTTGTAATAATTTTTGTACATACTGTATAGTTCCATATGTAAGGGGGCGTGAAAGATCAGTTCCTATGGAAGATATAGTAAACGATGTAAGAAAATATGTAGAAAAAGGATATAAGGATATATTATTATTGGGACAGAACGTAAATTCTTATGGTAAAGATTTTGTGGATAGCGATGAAATTAATTTTGCTAAATTGTTAAATGAAATTTGTCAAATTCAGGGTGAATATTGGATTAGATATGTATCTCCTCATCCAAAGGATCTAAGTTTAGACGTATTAGAAGTAGCGGTTAAATATCCAGAAAAAATAGCTAGAAATATGCATCTACCAGTTCAGTCAGGATCGACTAAAATGTTAAAAGCTATGAATAGAAAATATAGTAGAGAAGATTATTTAGCTTTAGTAGAAAGAATAAAAACAGCACTTCCAGATATATCTCTTACTACAGATATTATAGTAGGCTTTCCTGGTGAGACAGAGGATGATTTTTTAGATACTATGGATTTAATTAAACAGATTAATTATGAGAATGCATATATGTTTATGTATTCTATTAGAGAAGGAACTCCAGCAGCAACTATGGAAGAACAAATTCCAGAAGAAGTAAAAAAATCAAGATTACAAAGACTCATGGAAGTTCAAAATGAAAATGCAAAGGAATGTAGTTTGAGTTATGTGGGGAAAACTGTAAAAGTTTTAGTAGAAGGACCTAGTCATAGAAATGAGAAAAAGATGACAGGAAGAATAAGTGCAAATAAAGTAGTTATTTTTGAAGGGAACAGTTCTTTAAAAGGAACCTTTGTGGATGTTAAAATTGTAATGGCAAAAACATGGACTTTATACGGAGAGTTAGCATAAAATAGAGGTGATAAAATGTTATATATATTAATCTTTGTGATATTAGCAGGATTTATAATAATAGTTGGAAAAAAATTAAGTTTATATGGGGATGCCATAGGAGACTTGATGGGCATAGAAAAATCTTGGATAGGGATAGTAATGCTAGCTGCAGTAACTTCCTTGCCAGAGATGGTTACAAGTATCAGTGCTACTCTTATGGGAAATCCTCAAATGGCAGTTTCTAATATATTTGGAAGTAACTTGTTTAATATATTTGTAGTATTTATAGTTGATATATTTGTATTAAGATCAACTTCTTTTTCATCTAAGGTAAGTACTAAAAATTTTATGGCTGGGTTTTGGGCTATAATTTTAACATTAATATTTTTATTAGGATTTTTATTTCCAACAGAAGGAATAATGAATATCAGTTTATTTTCATTGATGATCTTAGGAGTTTACTTTATAGCTATGAAGTCTATTTATATCTATGAACATCAAAAAAATGATGTATTTAGTGAAAAATTAGAGGAAGAAGTAAAAGGATTTCATGAGATAGAAGAAGGAAAAATTACACTTCCACAAGCAAAAAAAGGATTTATAATAAATGCGTTTTTTGTAGTTGTTTTAGGAACGGTACTTAGTTTTGTAGGAGATAAGATTGCTGGTACACCATTCTTTGGAATACAATTAGGTAAATCTTTTGTAGGTCTTCTACTGATAGCGTTAGCAACATCTTTACCGGAATTGACTGTAAGTATCGAAGCTATTAAATTAAAATCGTATGATATGGCAGCTGGGAATTTACTCGGAAGTAATATATTTAATATAATGATTATATTTATTACAGACTTATTTTTAAGGGATAAAAATATATATCAATCATTAACTGAATTTCATAAGTTGACAGCTATATTTTCTATGCTAATATTGTTGGTATTTATGATGGGAGTTATGTTTAAGAAGAAAAAAAGAAGATATGATACATATATTATTGGAATGGTTTATTTTGTAGCGATGTATATACTATATATAAAAAGGTGATGATGAATTTGACAGATTTAAGTGGATTACTCCTATTAGAATTGAGGGAGATAGCTAAAAAATTGAACATAGATAAATCTTATGAATATAAAAAATTGGAATTGATTGAAAAAATAGGTGAATACATAAGGGAAAGCGATGGGCATACCATTGCTTGGGGTAAAATCGAAGTATTTGCTGATGGGTACGGTTTTCTTCGTGAAACTAATGTGGAAAAAGATGTATATATATCTTCTACACAGATTAAAAAATTTAAAGTTAGAAATGGTGATATAGTTTTAGGTGAAGCTAGAGTCCCAGTAGGGACAGAAAAAAATTATGCCATGAGAAAAATACTTCTAATAAATGGTGATAACTTAGAAAAAGCAGAAAATCGTGTACCATTTGATGAGTTAACCCCTGCATATCCAGATGAAAAAATAATTTTAGGTGGAGATGGAGATGTCTCAGGAAGGATTATTGATCTGATAGCGCCACTTGGAAAAGGACAGAGAGGTCTTATTGTAGCACCTCCTAAAGCTGGTAAGACTATGCTTATAAGTAATATTGCTAATAGTATAATAAAGAACAATAAAGGGTTAGAAGTATGGATATTACTTATAGATGAAAGACCAGAAGAAGTAACAGACATAAAGGAAACTGTTTGTGGAGCTACAGTTTTTTCATCTACCTTTGATGAGGATCCGAAAAATCATATTAAAGTAACAGAAATGGTTTTAGATAAAGCTAAAAGAATACTAGAAGATGGCAAAGATATTGTGATCCTAATGGATTCAATAACAAGACTTGCAAGAGCCTATAATATTGTGATACCATCTAGTGGTAAACTTATATCTGGAGGAATAGACCCAACAGCTTTATATTATCCAAAGAAATTTTTTGGGTCAGCAAGAAACATTCGTGGTGGTGGAAGTTTAACAATTCTAGCAACAGCTTTGGTAGATACTGGAAGTAGGATGGATGACGTTATCTTTGAAGAATTCAAAGGAACTGGAAATATGGATATTCATCTAGATAGGACTTTAGCTGAACTAAGAATATATCCAGCAATAGATATAAAAAGATCAGGGACAAGAAAAGAGGAATTATTAATTGAAGATAAAAAATTATCGATAATTTGGAAAATTCGGACATACCTTAGCAAACTTAGTTCTGCTGAGAGTTCAAAACAACTAATAGATACAATAAAGAAAACAAAAACTAACGATGACTTATTAAATTATTATTCGAAAGGAGAAGCGAAAAATTGAATAAAAAAATAAAAAAGCTTCTCATAATTTTATTGATATTTAATGTATTTTTAGGGTATAATACTATCAAAAAATTAGAAAAAGAAGTTGTTAACTTGAGTGAATTTACAGATTATTATACTGAATCAGAAGCAGACAACGGTGGTTACCAGCTACTTAGTTCGGACTTTAAAGTGTATGAAAAACAATATACTATTGTAAGTGAAAAAGTACAAGAAGAATCAAAAAGGAGAGCTGAGATAACATATTATAAAGTGAAATCAGGAGATACATTAGGTGGAATTGCTAATAAATTTGGGCAGTCACAAACGGTTTTAAAATATAATAACCCTAATATGGGGAAATATCTAAAAATTGGAGAAAAACTTAAAATTACTAGAGGAAACTCTATAACTTATAAGGTTTCTAAAGGAGATTCACTATCAAAGATAGCTTCAAAGTTTGGGAAAAGTGTAAGAGAATTAAAAACTACCAATAATTTAACATCGAATACAGTTCGTTTGAATCAGGTGTTAATAATAAACAATCCTAAGGTAGATCTAGCTAAAATTACAAGGAAAAAAAAAGGGTTTGATGTATATTGGCCAGTACCATGGAAAGGGGTTACAAGTCCCTATGGTAGAAGATTTCATCCTGTATTAAAAAGGTGGATAGGTCATATGGGTGTAGATTTGAGAGCTCACTATGTAAGTGTAAAGGCTTCAGAAAATGGAACAGTAACATACGCTGGATGGATGAGTGGATATGGTAAGATAGTTATTATTAAACATTCTAAAGGCTATGAAACTAGATATGCACATCTAAATAAGATAAAAGTAAAAAAAGGTCAAAGGGTAAATAGAGGTCAGCTTATTGCTGAAAGTGGAAAAACAGGACGGGTGACAGGGCCACATCTTCACTATGAAATAAGAAAATATGGGACTCCTATAAACCCAATGAAATATTTCAAATAATTGCTACCTTAAAGTAGCATTTTGCCGCCTTAGCTCACTAGGTAGAGCAGTACCATGGTAAGGTAGAGGTAGCCGGTTCGACTCCGGCAGGTGGCACCATAAAATAATAGTTAGAGCAGAACTTTAGTTTTGCTCTTTTTTATTTAAAAAAACTTTTAACTTTAGTATTTTTTAATTATTAATTATGGGTAAGTTGTGGTAGAATTACGCTTGTAATGTATATATATATTATATAGAAAAAACATTAAACATATAATTAAAACATGTTAATGTTCTGCTTTAAAAATTATTTTTTTTTAATAGAATGGCGAACTATTAAAATTAAGGGACGAAAAACTATAGGTTTTTTGAAATGGCAGCCAGCTATAATTAATTTTATAGCCTTTTTTTTTGGGGAGAATAAAACAGTAATTTATAGGGTTTTTAATGATTGTAAGACAAAATAGCATAAAATAATAATTATAGGAGTGGAAAAATGAAAAAAAAGACGGTTTTTTTCTTTGTTGGAGTTTTATTAATAAATAATGTAGCTATGTCTAATGATATAGTTAGTCAAGTTAGAGATGCTAGAAATGAATTTGAAGTACAACAAAAAAGAGAAAAAGAAGAAAAAATACAAGAATTATTGAGGACAGAACTTTTAAAAAAAGAAGAAAAAGCAACACCACAAATAAAAAAAATGGGAGAAAAAAAATATGAAATAAAGAAGTTAATCTTAGAAGGAGCTATTTTGTTAGATGAAAAAACTAAACAAAAGATAGCTTCTAAATATATGGAGAAAAAAATAGGGATGGAAGAAATATATGAATTGGTAGGGGAAATTACAAATGAATATATAAAAAGAGGTTATGTAACTACAAAGGTAACAATACCTTTAGATCAAAGTTTGGCAAATGGAAAATTAAAACTTAAAGTTATTCCAGGAACAATAGAAAATATTATTTATAATGATCTAAGTTTTAGAGACAGAATGAAAATTTATATGGCATTCCCAACTAAAAAAGGAGAATATTTAAATTTATTTGAGTTAGAACAAGGGATATCTAATCTAAATAATGTTGTTTATAACAATGCAAAAATGGATTTGGTCCCTGGAGGTGAATCTGGGAAATCAATTGTTTCAATTGAAAATAAGAGAAATTTTTCAGGGATTACTTTAGGATATGATAATTTAGGACAAAAATCTACAGGAAAAGAAAAACTAAACCTATCATTGAGAACAGGAGATTTTATTGGAAATGATACTTTAAGTATAAACGGAAGTAAAAATTTAGATGGAGATGATTCATTTAAATATAATAAATCTATTTCAGGGTCATATAATATTCCTTTTGGATTTTGGAGTGCTGGAGTTTCCTATAGTTACTCAAAATATTTAACAACAATATCTGGTATTGTAAAGCCTATAAAATCAAGTGGAAATTCAACTTTGACAACGTATAAACTAAGTAGAGTTTTAGGAAGAGTAGGGCAAGGTAAAGTAAGTTTTGAAACAAATTTAAGCATAAAATCTAAAAATGATTTTATTAATGATCTAAAAATAGAAGTTTCTAGTAGAACAACTTCTAATATAAAAAATCAACTTAATTATGTAGGTAGATTAAAGGGTGGTAGTTTATATGTGGATTTATCTCAAACAATGGGACTCTATGGGTTTGGAGCAACAAAAGATATAAATACTTC
>NZ_JBATVM010000028.1:0-2046 GCF_049671765.1 Psychrilyobacter sp. | reverse complement strand
CTTATAGATATATCAAGAGAACGTCTTTTTAAGACGTTCTTTTAAATTATATATAATTTAAATTTATGTAATAAGCATGGAGCTATTACATTGCTAATTCATTATAATCATGTTACAATTTAAACTGATAAAATCAATAATTATATAGGAGAAATAAATTGAATAATTTAAAACAAAAAGGGTTTCATTTGAGAAATCCGCATTCAGGAAGATATGATTTTAAATCCCTTATAGAGAATTCTAAAGGGCTAAAAAAATACATAAAAAATAGTCCTAGTGGGGACAGTACAATCGATTTTGGAGATGAAAAAGCAGTTTTAGAATTGAATAGAGCTCTCCTAAAAACATATTATGATATTGAAAATTGGGACATTCCAATGGGATTTTTATGCCCACCTATTCCAGGAAGAGCCGACTATATTCATCATATATCAGATCTATTGCCAAAATCTAAAAAACATATTCATGTGTTAGATATAGGGACTGGTGCAAATTGCATCTATCCTATTATAGGAAATAAGTCTTATGGGTGGAAATTTATAGCCTCAGATATTGATCCTATTTCAGTGGAAAATGCAAAGGAAATTATAAAAAAAAATAATCTAGAAGATAGTATAGTTATTAAACTTCAACCGGATAAAAATAACTTTTTTAAAGGAATTATAGATGAAGAGTATGTAGATCTAACAATGTGTAATCCACCATTTCATGCCTCTTTAAAAGATGCATTATCTGCTAATAAACAAAAAAGAGACAACTTAAATAAAACTAGATCCTCTAATTTGAGTGAAAAGTTAAACTTTGGAGGTCAAAAAGCAGAACTTTGGTGTAAAGGTGGAGAGATGTTATTTTTGAAAAAAATGGCTAAGGAAAGTCTTTTATTTTCAGATAAAGTAGGATACTTTACCTCTCTTATATCTAAGGGAGAAAATGTAAAACCCATGGAGAAAATCTTAAAAAAATTAGGAGTAGCAGATACTAAAATTATAGAGATGACTCATGGAAATAAAATATCTAGAATTATAGCCTGGACTTTTAATAATAGAAAATAATTTTTTTTTAAAGAGTCCTATTAGACTCTTTTTTTTATACTTTTCAATACAACATTACCTTGCTTTTCCCTTGTATAATCTTAAAAAAAATGTTATAAACTATAGAGTAACACATAATAAAAATAGGGGTGATTTAAAATGAAAAAAAGATTAATACTAGGGATATTTCTTTTAATGGGAGTATTATCTTTTGCTGAGACTTTTGTATCCACAGAATGGTTGTCTCAAAATAAGGATAATATTAAAATTATAGATGCTAGAGGAAAAGCTTATAAGTTAGGACATATTCCGGGAGCTATTGAAGTAAGTTGGAAATCTCTATCCGATATGGATGCTGAATTTGGATCTGAAAAATGGGGAACGGTATTAGAGATTGATACTTTATCAAAAAAGTTAAATGAATTAGGAATAAAATCATCAGATGAAATTGTAGTTTATAGTAAAACACATGGTGCTTGGGGAGAAGATGGTCGTGTATATTGGACTTTACAAATGGCAGGATTTAAAAATCTTCACATATTAGACGGTGGAATAGAAAAATGGAAAAGTGAAAAAAGAAAAACAACATTTTCTAAAACGAAATATCCTGAAGTAACTAATTCTATAGTTAAATGGGATAATAGTAGAAATATAACAACGGATCAACTAATTAAAGAATTTAATGATTTAGTTATAATAGACACTAGAGAAGAAGATGAATATTTGGGTGCTACTAAGTTTGGAGAAGCTAGAGGTGGACATATGAAAGGATCTATCAATATTCCATTTAATTCATTTTTAGAAAAAGATGGGACTCTAAAGGATTCTAAAGCTATAGAGAACATATTAAAATCAAAAGGAATTGAAAAAAATGCGAAGATAGTAACCTATTGTACTGCTGGAATAAGATCTGCTCATATGCAAGTTGTTTTAGAAAAAATAGGTTATAATGCAAGAAATTATGATGCTTCTTTTTATAGATGGGCAACCTTAAAGACGGTAAAATTAGAAAAAT
>NZ_JBATVM010000027.1:0-1908 GCF_049671765.1 Psychrilyobacter sp. | reverse complement strand
TTTACTTATTGTTTTTTCTACTATTTCTTCAACTATTTTAGCTAGATCTTCACTTGAATTTTTTAATATTTCAGTTATATTATCTATGCTTCCTTGAATAGTAGGGTTGTAATCTATTTTAATTTCTATCTTATTTTCAATATTTGTCTTTGATAATTTTTCTTCAACATTAGAAGTCAGTGATGGTATCCCTTTTCCTGCGAACATTCCTAATTTGGCGCCTGCGTCATACCATAAACTTTTAGACTGTTTACTACCATCATGAGGAATAATTGATTCAGGAGTTGGCCCATCTCCTACTAATGCTAGGTGAGGATTACTTACTACTCCACCTTTTGCATAGGCAGGAACCCTACTATTTTTTTTCTTTTCATTCCAATTACCAGATAAAACAGAATTTGATTTATCTTTTCTTAAACTTTTATTTTGTAATGGTTGATCTATTAATTTTGATGTTTTAATTTGCTGAAGACTAGGTAACTCTTTTGTTTTTTCTCCTTTAAATTTCTTGTACCAACTGTATATTCTTTTGATACCTTTTAAAAACATACCTAAAGGACTATATTCAAATACTTTAAATATTGGGGATTTTTCAAAGACATCCCATAATTCTAAAGTCTTATCTTTTACCTTTCCAATATTAATTTTAAATCCATTCCATAGTTCTATAGTTTTAGATTCGATCTTATCAAAATTCTTATAGATTAAATATCCCCCTGCAGCTACTGCAGCTAAAATTAAAAGAATTGGATTAGACATTAATGCTGTAAAAGCAGTTCCTAGTGCTCCTACTCCAAAAGTAGCAGCTCCTAATGCTAGATTTACACCTACAAACCCTGTTACTGTTAAAGTTAAAAACTCTGTTAGTCCTGGAAACTTTTGTGCAAATCCTGTGATTATTTGTGATCCTTTAGTAAATAGTTTTGTTAATACCTTTAGAGGAGGAAGTAAGAAATTAGTAAATGCTAATCCTAGATTAAGTAATGATTTACCGAATATTTTTAATTGAGCTGAAGCAGTAGAATTTACGTTATTAAATTCTTTGTTTACACTATTAGCTACTTTTTTCTTATTATTAATCATGTCTAAGTTATTTTGTAATTTTCCTAATTGATTAGATAATGGTAATAGTGCTCCGACTGCTTCTTCACCAAATAGCATAGTTCCAATAGACATTCGTTTACTTTTATCTACATTTTTAAAGGCTCCTAAAACTTTTTTAATAGTACCCATAGAATCTTTTTGCATATCTCTGGCTATTTGTCCTGAATCAAAACCTAGTGCTTCAAAGGCTTCTTTCCTACTTTTGCTAGCTGAATCACCACTACTCATAGTGGAATAGAGTTTTCTTAATGCGGTACTTGCCGTACTAGCATCTTTGACACCAAAATCAATAAGACTAGCTCCTAATGCTGCTGTTTGAGATACTGTTACATTTGCCATCTTCCCTAAAGGTCCCATAGCAGTTACAATATCACTTACTTGAGCTGGTGTAACTTTGATATTATCTCCTAATGTATTTATCTGATCTGCTAGTCCCATTACTTCTGATTGAGTCATTTTAAGAGAAGTTCTCCAGGTAGCCAGATTACTTCCGGCTTTACCTGCATCGACACCAAAGGCAACTGCTACTTTAGAAGTATCTGCAGTAAACTTAGCTAGTTCTTTTTGTTCTATACCTGCTTGTCCTGCTGCTGCTGCAATAGCATAGATCTCACTATTCATTAAAGGGATATCTTTAGTTGTATTCAATAGTTCTTTTCTAAATTTTTTTATCTCTGTAGGATCTGTGATACTCAATTGTTTTTTTACATCTGCAAATGCAGCTTCATCATCTATAGCTAACTTAACTCCTACACCTATCATAAGAGCAGGAGGCATCATTCTTTTCATTCGATTTTGTCCGTT
>NZ_JBATVM010000026.1:0-6832 GCF_049671765.1 Psychrilyobacter sp. | reverse complement strand
TTTTAATACCTAATAAATTTTGTAATTTTATAGATATACTGTTTATTTTATTTAGAGGAAAGGTACAAATAGATTTACTCTCACTCCATGGGCTGTATCTTAGGATTCTCCAGTTATAGTTTTTATAGTCAGATGCTATATGGAGAAATTCACGATGGATATCTTCCGATAAAAAACTTATAATCTCTGAATGAGATTTGATAGGGAGATCTTGTCCGCTTAGGAGGGTTATATAATCATAGTTTTTTCCTCTGATAGCATGGAATAGATTTAATGTAGCTTCTACTTGGGAAAAACCAGACCAATTGACAGAAACTCTATCCGAAATAATAAAAACATTGTCTTGAAAAAGGTAATGTTTCTTTAATTGTTGATATAAACAATTATTTTTTAAGTCAATATGAAGATATACATCTGAATTTTTTGATAGAATATTTATTAAAATAGTTAGTTGTTTAAAGCCTTTATGAGCTTGTATAATATATGCTAATTTCATAATAAAATCTCCTGTGGGTAAATTAGATAAATGTTAGTATAGTATATTATACTAATATTTTTTTTGGAATCAAAATTATTAAATAATAGCTTTTATTTATGATCTATCGATTTAAGATAAAGATAAAATTTAGTTTTTTAATAAGAGATTGGTTGTTATAAAATATTGAGCGAACAACAAATTTTGGCATCATTGAGTGCTTTTTTAAAGGAGATAAATTTATGATAAAGAAATTTTTTACATTTGCAGCTGGAAATTGGCTAGGAATACTCTTTGGCATAATGACTACACCTATTCTGACAAGAATACTAACACCAGAGGAATTTGGACAAGCAGCCATGTATCTACTTGTAATAAATACCATAGGTCCAATGTTATTATTGGGGACAGTAGATACCTATAGTCGGTTTTATTATGAGGAGGCTAAGGAATTACGTGGAAATCTCCTACATAACGCAATAAAATATCCACTGATCTTAACGGGGGTAGTAGGAGTAATTGGAATATTTTTTTATAAGTGGATAGGAGATTTTTTATTCAAAGATCCGGATTTTTCTGTGGTTTTAGTTTTGGTACTTGCTCTATTTTTTCACCACCTCCAGTTATTTACTGATTATGTGTTGAGATTAAATGAATCTTATAAACTATATTCAGTTTTTACTTTTTCACGGAAGTTTTTTGAGTTTGTATTGGTGTTTATTTTATACTATATCATGGGTAAGACTTATAAAATAGTTATATATTCAGGATTTTTTTCTATTGTCCTTACAGTTTTAATGGGGATAGGATTAAATTTGAAATCATGGAAAAAAGGTCATGGAACTCCAAAACACAGTCAGATAGAAATTATGAAATATTCATTTCCACTACTTTTAAATAAGATGGTAATTTGGCTCTTTTTTTCCTTTGATCAGATAGCCATAAAATTATGGAGTGATTATGGAGAATTAGGAATATATAGTGCTGCATTAAAATTAATGGCTATCCTTACAATACTTCAAGGAACAATCTCATCCTTTATAGTACCTAGACAGTTAAAAAAGTATGAAGAAAATCCAGAGGATCGCTGGTATTTCACAAAAACATCGATGGTAATAACAGGAGTAATGTTTGGAATAGCTGTATTCACTATGATATTTAGGGATTTGGCTCATATAGTATTAGGAGATAGTTATAGGCAAGCTATCTATGTGATACCAATATTGACCATGGCACCAGTATTAAATTGTATGTCTGAAACCCTTTCTCAAGGGATAAATTTTGCCAAGAAACCCAAGTGGCATTTTATAGCAGGTGTAGTTGCGAGTTTTATAAATATAGGATTAAACTTTATCTTAGTTCCTAAATATGGGGCTAAAGGAGCTGCCATAGCCACTGCCATAGCATGGATTGGGTTCTTTGTGGTGAAACTCAAGGTTTCTATGAAATATTATTATTATGAATACGACAGGAATAAGATAATTGTAGGTCTTGGATTTTTACTGATAATGGGAATCTATTTGGCTTTCAATGATGGTAATATAAAAAGTTATACGGTATTATTTGTGAGTTTAGGGATATTAGGAATTTATTATGGTAAGAAAGCTTTGGCTTTTAGGAGAGGTTAATATTTACTTTTTATGGTTTTGTGAGATTACGAATATCAGTAAAATTAGAGAAATCAAAGCTAAAGTATTAGAATTTGAAAAAAATGACTATTTAATGGGTCAAGAAAGTAACAAAAAGATTGGAGGAATTTATGAAAAAGAAAAAGATCTTATTTTATTACTCTATATTTTTAAATGGAGGAATAGAGAGAGTTTTTATAAATATATTAAATAATTTAGATTTAAAAAAATATGAAGTAGTACTCCTAAATACTAATAATAGATCTACGTTTCATCTAAAAAATGAGGTTAGGAGGATCAATCTAGATAAAAAAAGGGCCCGTGATGGTGTGTTTGAATCGATTATGGTAATGAAAAAAGAAAACCCCGATATTATAATAGCAGGAGGATGCATAAATAATTTGACTATTTTATTGGCGAAAAAAATATTTAGGATGAAAGCTAAAGTTATATTTTCCCTCCATGCTATCGATAGAACTATGGTCAGAAAAAAAATAATTAAATGGTTTTACCCCTTGGCAGATAAGGTGGTTGGGATAAATCGTGGAAGTATAGACTTGACTATAAAAATATCTGAGGTAAACTTAATAGAGAGTAAAATAAAAATTATAAATAATCCTGTAGTAGATGAAAATATGATAGAAATGTCAAAAGAAGGGGTAGCTCACAAATGGTTAGATGGGAATCATAAAGTTTTTACTACGATAGGAAGGTTATCGTGGGAGAAGACACAAAATATTATGATATGTGCATTGAATGAAATAAAAGATAAAAGTGTAAAGCTTTTGATAATAGGAGAGGGACCTGAGGAAGAAAAATATCGTGAGTTGGTTAAAAATTTAAAATTAGAAGATCGGGTAGATTTTATAGGACATCAAATTAATCCATTTAAATATATATCGAGGTGTGATGGATTCTTATTATCTTCAAAAACCGAAGGATTTGGGATGGTATTAGTAGAAGCAATGGCTTGTAAGGTCCCTGTGATATCTACAAGGTCTATGGCGAGACCTGAAGATATAATCTTAGATGGAAAGACGGGGTTACTGTGTGATGTAGGGGACTATGAGGAGATGGCAAGATTGATGAAACTCCTCCTTGAAGATAATGATTTAAAGAAAAAATTAATAACGGGTTCACAGAATACTGTAGAAAAATTTAGTGTGAAGGAGTCGGTAAAAAAATACGAAGAGTTATTTGAAAAATTATAAAGAGGAGGGATTTGAAATGATGGTAACGGTTTTAATGCCTGTATATAATACAAGTGAATTTTTAAGAGAAACAATAGACAGTATTTTAGATCAAACTTATGAGGAATTTGAGTTTTTGATAATAAATGATGGGTCTACAGATTCAAGCGTAAACATAATCGAATCCTATCAAGATGAAAGAATAAGTTTAATTAATAATGCAGAAAATATAGGATTAATAAAGACTTTGAATAAAGGAATAGAAATAGCTCGTGGGAAATATATTGTCAGGATGGATGCCGATGATATAGCAGAAAAAAATAGAATAGAAACACAAGTAAATTTCATGGAAAAAAATCTCGATGTAGCAGTGGCTGGATCTAATGGGGTAATGTTTTTATCTAGTAAACCTATGATAAAAAAACCAACAGATTTTCCTATAAGATATAGTGAAATCAGATGTAAACTCCTCTTTGAAAGTCCAATAATGCATCCAGCTGTGATAATGAGAAAAAATGTGCTATTAGAAAATAATTTTAGATATAATGATGAATATAAGGCTACAGAAGATTATGGGTTATGGATGGAAATAGCCAAAGATCACAAAATCGTAAATATATCTCAAAAATTATTGAGATATAGGATAGTATCTAGTAGTGTAACTAACCAAGCATTAAAAAGAATGAATGATAGGATCAAAGTAATGAAAAAAATATATATTCTGGGACTGGATTACTTAGGAGTCAAATATAGTGATGATGAACTAGATATTCATGCAGAAATAGCACTTTCCTCTACTTTAAAGCATTTTAAATATACAAAAAAAAGTGTTGAAAAATGGCTTTATAAATTAATGGATACAAATAATTCTATTGGAAGATTTAGGTCAGAAATTTTTAATAGAGAGATAGCAGAACAATATTTTAGAGTCTGTGTATATAATGGGACCTATGTAGACTATAAAAAAAGTAATTTTGCGAACTATAATCCTAAGAGTTTCTTTACATATATGAAGTTAAAGAGTGCTGTGAGAATAAAACAAATGGTAAGATAAAAAAGTGAAAGTTAAGATAAAAACTGCTCTTAAATATAATCGAGAGTAGTTTTTATTTAGTATTTATTGATTAAATTTTTAATTTTATATGAAAACATATTATAATAGCAATAAAATAAATTATAAAGGCTGGTAAAAAATGAAAGAAAAAATATTGAAGGATCTAGTGGAAAAAATAAAAAAAGAATATAAATGTAAAGCAATTATCTTATATGGTTCTTATGCAGATGGAACTTATATTGAGACAAGTGATTTGAATATTTTTTGTATTGCCGAAGTTGAAAATATGATTATAGATACTAGTTTCTTTAATGGAATACAATTAGATTTATGGATATGTCCCATGGATTGTTTAAATGGCTATGAAACTTTAGGGAAATTAAATGAAGGAAAAATATTATATGAAGTAGATAATTTAGGTACTATTCTTTTAGAAAAAATAAAAACACATGTAGAGAGGGAATTTGAAATTTCAAGTAAAGAAAAAGATCGTTTAAAATCATGGTGTTATAAGATGATGAGTAGAATTGAAGTAGGAGATATAGAAGGAAATTATAAGAAAATATGGCTTATGAATGATTTATTACCTATTTATTTTCAAATGAAAAAAAGATGGTACTTAGGGCCTAAAAAATCGTTTGCTTTATTGAAAGAGAATGATAAAAAAGTATATTTAATGTTTGAAAAATTATATAGTGGTAATGATGAGGCTTTAAAAGAAATTATCGAGGAAATTTTTTAATTGTTTAGAAAATTATACTTACAAAATGTAATATGCCTTTACTTTTTAGGAGTACAATAGGTTGGATAAAATATTAGTCTAAAAGATTTGTCACATTGAAAAAAAGTGTATTATCTGATATAATTATCTTTAGAAATTTATAAAATAAAAGAGAAAAATAAGCAATAAAAAATCATCTATAAAAAGAAGAAATATGATTTAATAGTGATTTTAATAAAAGGAGATAAAGATGGGGAAATTATTAAGAGGTTCAAGTAAAAATGCAAGATTTTTTATAGTTGATACAAAGGATATAGTGCAGGAAGCATTGGATATCCACAAATGTAGTCCTACAGCAATAAAGGCTTTCGGAAGACTTTTGACAGGAGCCGTTATGATGGGGGCAACTCTAAAGGGAGATGACTTATTAACTCTAAGAACGAATACAGATGGATTATTAAAACAGATGTTAGTTACTACTGATGCTGGTGGAAATGTAAAGGGATATTTGAGTAACCCAGAAGTTGATTTAGAATTAAAAGATGGAGAAGTTCCTAAAGTTGGAGAATTAGTTGGAAGAGGATCGTTAACTGTGATAAAAGATATGGGGTTAAAAGAGCCTTATGTAGGAGTATCACAAATAGTTAGTGGTGAAATTGGGGAAGATATAGCTTATTATTACTATACATCGGAGCAGACACCTTCAGTAGTAGTATTAGGAGTATCATTAGGTCCTGATATGAGGGTAAAAAATGCTGGTGGATATATGATTCAACTATTACCAGATGCTAGTGATAATTTTATTACAAAGTTAGAGGCTAAGATAAAAGCTATGAGACCAATGACTGAATTATTGGCAGGTGGAATGAGCTTAAAGAGGATAGCAAAATTAATCTATGAAGATATAGATTCAAAAGATGATTTAGCACTAATTGAAGATTATAGCATCTATGAAGAAAAGAAAATTTCTTATAAGTGTAATTGTAATAAAGATAAATTTTATAAGGGATTAATTACGATAAAAAGAGAAGAGTTAGAGGAAATATTCACAGAAAAACCTGAATTAGAGGTAGAATGTCATTTCTGTCAAAAAAAATATTCATTTACAAAAGATGAATTATTAGGATAAAATTTAAGACTACTAAATTTAGTAGTCTTTTCTTTATATGATATAATAAAATTAAAAATCAAAATTTTTAACACAGATATAAAAAATTATTTTATTATATATATAATTAGGAATAAATTTTGAATGACTTAAAAAGTTGAAATATACTTAGAAAAGTTTAAAATTTGGAGGTTAAAGATGAAATTAGTAGATACGCACTGTCATATAGACAGTGATAGATATGATGAGGATAGAGATGAAATTTTAAAGGCTATAGAAGAAAATTTAGAGTTTGCAGTAAATATAGGCTATGATTTGGATTCTTCTAAAAGATCTATAGATTTGGCAGAGAAATATGATTTTATGTATGCTGTAGTAGGAGTTCATCCTACAGATATCAATGGATACAATGATGAATTAGAAGGTGAACTAGAGAAATTAGCTAGTCATCCTAAAGTAGTAGCAATAGGTGAGATAGGACTAGATTATCACTGGATGAAAGATGAAAAAGAGGAGCAAAAAGCTGTATTCAGAAAACAGTTAGAGATGGCTAAAAGAGTGGATAAACCAGTAGTTATACATACCAGGGAAGCGACCCATGATACTTTGGAAATTTTAAAGGAATATCCTGAGATAAAGGGGATAGTTCATTGTTA
>NZ_JBATVM010000025.1:0-9069 GCF_049671765.1 Psychrilyobacter sp. | reverse complement strand
GAACAAGTATTTAAAGATGAGATGCACCATACACAACTAAAAAAAATCTTTGGAAGAAGTGAATTTAGTGATAACGAGATAAAATTTATCAAAGAAAAATTAAGTGGAAATACAATAATGAAAAATAAATTTAAAGGGATCACCCATGAAAATCTTGAAGAAGCTAAAACAATATTAGATGTTAAAGAGAATAGATTAGAAATTATTGAAAATACATTTAAAAATGGTATTAGCCAGTATAGAAACTTTTGTAATCCAAATGCTATTTTTAGTGAAGGAAATAAATCTTGTAGAATTAATGGATATTCTGTAGATATGCCTAAAAAAGGGAAATCAGCAAGTTATATGCAAGATATAAATACATTTGTATATAAAGATACTTTAGAATATGATTTCATTCCATTTGCATTTACCATAACCTATGATGCTTACTTTATAAATAATAACTATTCAAATGATAGTTTGATCTCTGCATTTAATAATTTGGAAGATGAACAAAATAAAAGATTTGAAAATGAGAAAAATGAGAAAAAGAGGCAAAATAAATTTTATAGAGGTGCTCTATTTGAATCAATAGATACCAACAAATCATTTCTTGATTATGATGTAGAAGTTATTAGTAAAAATAGAGATAATGATTATTTTGAAAGTTTATATGTTAGAGATCAGAGTATTGAGATCTTTAAATTAATGAGTAAAAATGGAATTAAAATTGGTGGATTATTTAAAGTAAATGATAAATTTTATATTGATTTGGAAAAAGAAATTACTAATGGAGTTTTAAATCTGACAAATTTTGATGATTTAATATTAAAATTATTAAAACACGATAGAGGAGTGAAAAATTTAATAAAGGCTAATCGTCTCATCTATAAAACTATTATTGATATGGAGGATAGTGATAAGAAAATGGAAAAACAAAGAAATAAATATATAAATGAATTGGGAGGGAAAGAGATGTCAAAAAACTATAACAATGCTATAGGTTGTGGAATAGCGGTTAAAAAAAGTATAAAAGAAAAAAATAAGATTAGGTCATATAAAAATAAATTAATAACTGCTATATCATTTAAAGACTATAATCAATTTAATTTAATACTTATGAAACTATCTGATTATTCAGGGGTGGGGTTTGCATTTGCAATTGATTTATTTAAGGATTTTGAAGGGAATATAAATCTAGCATATTCATTTATAAATGCTTTGAATGAATACAATGAAGAGGGAAAGACAACTAAAAAAACTCAGGGGGAGAAATAATGAAAAGAGCTCTAACATTAACTGTGGTAGCACATATGACATCAAACTATGGTGAGGGATTAGGAAATATAGCAAGTGTACAAAAGATTTTTAAAGATGGGAAAACTTATGCTATGAGATCAAGAGAGAGTTTAAAGTATTCATTGATGACTCAAAGTGGAATGTATAAAGATTTAAGAGCAGTTTCAAATGGTGCTACTCAAAAATTAGTAGATGAAGAAAACAATGTTTCAAATGTTAGAGCCTTAGAGGGTGGATATATGAATACAGCGGTAAAAATTGGAAAAGAAACTTTAACTAAAGTTAGAAAAAGTTCATTTTATCTAACTGATGCAATATCAGTAGAACCATTGACAGTAAATGGAAGATTTCATAACAACTTAGGGTTAGCAACTGCATTTGCTAATGATAAATCACATGAGAAAGAGTTGAATGTTCAAAATGATGCTAAGGAAGTTGGATTAATGCCTTACCAATATGAATATGATAAAGGGTTAAAAATTTATAGTTTTACAATTGATTTAGATATGGTTGGAAAAGATGAAAACTTTAAAGTAGAAGCTTCTACTGAGGAAAAAGCAAAAAGAGTAGAGATGTTACTTGAAGGAATCGAAAATTTAAGTTTGATAGTTAAAGGAAACTTAGATAATGCAGAACCATTATTTATAGTAGGAGGATTGTCTAATAGGATGACTCATTATTTTGAAAATGTAGTAAGAGTAAAAGAAAATAAACTTCAAATAACTGAAGATTTTGTAGAAAGGGTAAACTCTGGTTATAAGGCAGGTTTATTAAATGGAAAAAATCTTGATAATGAAGAGGAAATCAAGGAGAAATTAAATTCTGTAAGTATGCTAAAGTTCTTTAATGATTTAAAAAAAGATATTAAAGCTAACTATGGTATATAGCCATGAGAGTTTTAAAGATAAAAATAAAACAAAACCAAGCTCATTATAGAAAAGAGGAAACACAAAGAAATAAGATGACCTATCCATTGCCTCCTTTTTCTACAGTAATTGGAGCAATACACCTAGCTTGTGGATTTACAACATATCATCCTATGAACCTTAGTATCCAAGGAAGTTATCAAAGTCTTTATAAAAGACCATATACAGATTATTGCTTCTTAAATTCAATAATGGATGATAGAGGTATCTTAGTGAAATTCCCAAATGGAAATTTATTTTCTAGTGGATATACAAAGGTTGCTTCTACCTTGAAATCACAAGGGAATAGTTTTAGAAAAAATATAACTATAGATATCCATGATCAAAATTTATTAGATGAATATAATAGTATAAAAGATTTAGGAGAGAAATTAGATAATTTTAATAAGGTTAGACTTACTAAGTTTAAGAATATGTGTAAACTTAGAAAGAAAAATGTAACTGCTAAGAAAAAGAAGTTTGATAAAAAATCAGATGGATTTAAAAAATTAGGAGATAGAGAAAAGGAAGTTAAAACTCTTGAAAAATTTGTTTTGGATAAGTTTAAAGAGTTTAAAGAAAATAAGATAACTAATGAGTTAAATAACTATGCTTGCTTAGTTACTTCATTAAAATACTATGAAATTTTAACCAATGTAGAGTTAGTTATCCATGTTCAATGTGAGGATGAGAGTGATTTAGAAGTAATTAGAGATAATATATATAATCTTAGAGCTATTGGTAGAAGTGAAGATTTTGTAGAAGTGACTGATTGTGAGATTGTGGAGTTAGTAGAGGTAGAAGAGAGAATTATTTCTAGATATTCGGCTTATTTAAATGTTGAAACTTTAAAAGAAAGAAAAATCATTTTAGGTGTAGAAATAAAGGGAACAAAATATAAATTAAATAAAAACTACGTTTTAGAGGGTAAGAAACGAATATTTGAGCGACCCAAAGTATTATATACTTCAAATTATAGTACGAAAAAAAAGGGTGGAGTTTTAATTGATATATCAGAATATAATGAAGAAAAATACTATAAAACAGGTATAGAAACAAGGTATATAGTAAATTTAATATAAGGTGAAAACAAAATAATTTAATCAATATGGAGTTCAAAAGATAAAAGGAGGATTATGTTAGATTTAAAAAACTATTTAGCTAAGCCTAATGAATCAATAAGAGAACATACGGATAATTTATTAAGAGATTTGAAAAAATTAAAAGATCTTGGATATATAAAAGATAAAAAATTATATGAGCTAGCGAAAGAATCCTGTGAATATCATGATTATGGAAAAGTTAATAAATATTTTCAAAAAAGAATTAATGCGAGTAAGAATGGAAAAAAGATAAAATTTGATGAAGATATAGAAATAGGACATAATATTTTATCTACGTTATTTATAGATGAAGATGAATTTGAGTCATATGAAGAATATCTTATTGTATATAATGCTGTTTTGAATCATCATTCTAGAATAAATAATATAGATTTTTTATCACAATTAAGTGACAGAAATCCTGTATTAAGAGAGAATTTAGATGTATTTCAAAATGAAATTTTTGGAATATGTGATGACCTTCAAGAGTTGAGAGAGTTAAAAGATACGAAAAATTTTATTTTAGTTAAAGGACTCCTACACCGTTGTGATTACTCTGCTAGTAGTAGAGGAGATGGAGACGAGGATTTAGAAGTTGAATATCCTAATGATTTTTTACTCGAAAAGCTAGATAACTTTATGAATAAAAAAAATTATGAATTAAATGATCTACAAGAATTTTGTAGAGTTAACTCAAATAAAAATATTATTGGAATAGCCCAAACTGGAATGGGTAAAACAGAGGCAGGATTGTATTGGATAGGTAACAATAAGGGATTCTTTATACTACCGTTAAAAACAGCAATAAACGCTATCTATGAGCGTTGTAAGGAGCATTTCACTGAGGAAGGGAAAACAACCAAACAACTTGGATTACTTCATGGAGATAATTTAGCTTATTATATAAAACAATCTAAAGATGGAACAAGAGAAACTACAAAAAATAATGATGAAAAAATGTTTACTTATCATAGGGAAACAAAAAAATACTCTCAGCCATTAAATATTTCAACTCCCGATCAATTATTTGACTTTGTATTTAAATATGATGGCTATGAGTTTAAAGTAACTATTTTATCTTATTCAAAATTAGTAATTGACGAGATACAGATGTATTCACCAGATGTGTTAGCTTATTTAATCAATGGATTGAAAATGGTTTCAGATTTAGGTGGGAAGTTTTGTATATTAACTGCTACTTTTGCTCCCTTTGTAAAGGATTTATTTGAAGCTTCAGGGATAAAAATAGATGAATATAAAGAGTTTGTAAATGAGAAGGAGAGACATTTTGTAGAAGTAAGGGAAGAGGAGCTAAACATAGAACTAATCAAAGAAAACTACCTTGAGAAAAAGGGGAAGGTTTTAGTAGTATGTAACACTATTAAAAAGGCTCAAGAAGTATACGATGAATTAAAAATTTTAGTGGATGTTAATTTGTTTCACAGTAGGTATATCAAAGTAGATAGAAGAGATAAAGAGGATGAAATACTTAGATTTGCAGAAAATTCAGAAAATAGAGAAAATACTAATGATGGAATTTGGATTGCTACTCAAGTTGTAGAAGCAAGTTTAGATATTGATTTTGATTACTTATATACTGAACTATCTGATATAAATGGATTATTCCAAAGATTTGGAAGATGTAATAGAAGTGGGAGAAAGATAAACCTTGCAGAGCCAAATTGTTTTGTATTTACTGAGATAAATCCTAGATTGATTGGTGGAATGATACATGAGGAGATATATAATCTTTCTAAAGAGGCACTATTAGAATTCTTTAAAGAACCAAAGATTATAAATGAAAGAGAAAAAATAGATATGATCAATAAATACTTTACAACAGAAAATCTAAGAAGAGGAGAAAATTCTGAATATTTAAGAGATTTTAACTACTCCATGGATAAATTAAAACATTTAGCTGTTGGCAGTGTGGGAAAAAATGATGCTCAAAAAATGTTTAGAGATATTCATAATTACAATATTATTCCAAAAGATGTTTATGTTAATAAAAAAATTATAATAGAAGAAAATTTGAAAAAAATTGAAATTTCTAAAAATTATAGCGAGAGAATAAAGAGTAAAGAATCAATTAAAGATTTGAGCGTTTCAATACCTAGTTATGCATTTGATAAAAGGGACTGTATAGAAATAAAGTTAGATAGATATACGAGCTTATATATTGCAGAGATAGAATACAATAAAAATGAGGGTCTTAAATTTGAAAAGAAAACTAGAGAGAAGTATAAAAAGGATGATGAGGATCAAGATAATAGTACTTTTTTATAATTTTTAAGGGGGAATCCTATGAAAGTTACTGGAGTTATGTTTTATTATTATTATGTTTGCCATAGAAAATTGTGGCTTTTCTCAAAAGATATTACTTTTGAGAAGGAAAATGAAAATGTTATGCTTGGGAAATTATTAGATGAAAACTCCTATAAAAAAGATAAAAAACATATTATGATTGATGAAACTATAAATATAGATTTTATTCGTGATTGGAAGGTACTTCACGAGATTAAAAAAAGTAGGAGTATAGAGGAAGCTAGTTTATGGCAAGTAAAGTACTATCTTTATTTTTTGAAAAGTAGAGGAATAGAGGTAGAAAAGGGAGTATTAGATTTCCCTAAATTAAAAAAAATAGAAGAAGTTTACCTAAGTGACGAAGATATTGTAAAGGTAAAAGAAATTCTAAAGGATATAGAAAAGATTGTTAATTTAAATGATGCTCCTAATTTAATCAATTCAAAAATATGTAAAAAATGTGCTTATTATGAATATTGCTATATTTAATGGAGGTTTTTATGAATGAGACATACTATTTATTTTCAAATGGAGATCTAAAAAGAAAAGACAATGTTATAAGGCTTACAACACCAGATAAAAAATTTAAAGATATTAAAATAGAAACCACAAAAGATATTTATTTATTTGGAGAAATTTCTTTGAATACTAAGTGCTTAAATTATCTGGGACAATTAGGAATTAGTCTACATATTTTTAATTACTATGGATTTTATACCGGAAGTTTTTATCCAAAAGAATCAAATATTTCAGGGAGATTATTAGTAAATCAAGTTAAATTTTATGAAGATTTAGACGAAAGAGTTCACCTTGCTAAGAAATTTATTGAGGGAGCTAGTCATAATATCAAAAGAAATTTGGCTTATTATAAAAGAAGGGGAAAAGAAGTCGGTGAACAGTTAGTGGAAATAAAACATCTTGATACGCTTCTTGAAAATTGCATGAGAGTAGAAGAAGTAATGGGAATTGAGGGGAACATTAGAAAACAATATTATAAAGCTTGGAATATTATCGTGGATCAAAAAATTGATTTTGTAAAAAGAGTAAAGCGACCCCCAGATAATATGATTAATACTTTAATTTCATTTATTAATACTTTGATTTATACAACTTGCTTAGGTGAAATATATAAAACACAGCTTAATCCAACTATTAGTTATCTTCATGTGCCTGGAACACGTAGGTTTTCACTATGTTTAGATTTAGCAGAAATTTTTAAACCATTGATTGCCGACAGGATGATATTTTCACTTTTAAATAAAAATATAATTACAGAAAAAGATTTCTCTCAAGGTTCTAATTTTTATTATCTAGGAGACAAAGGAAAGAAGAAAATACTTATGGAATTTGATAAAAGAATGAACAAAACAATAAAACATAAGGATTTAGGAAGGGAAGTTAGTTACCGTCATTTAATTAAATTAGAATGCTATAAATTAATAAAACACCTTATGAATGATAAAAAATATGAACCATTTAAAATTTGGTGGTAGGAGGGAATATGTACATAATTTTGACTTATGATATAAAATTAGATGATAAGGGAGCTAAAGTTTGGAGACATGTCTTTAAAATTTGTAAAAAATATTTGACCCATATTCAAAACTCAGTATTTGAAGGAGAACTCACAAAACCATTATTAGAAAAACTACGTCTAGAATTAAAAGAATTCATTAGATCTGATAAAGATTCTTTGATTGTCTTTGAAAGTAAAGCAGAAAGATATACAAAGAAACATTTTTGGGGAATAGAAGATGATAAAACGTCTAATTTTTTTTAATGTCGACCTATGATTTGTATAAAACTGTAGGAGTACGACAGATTTACTCTAGTAGTTGAAAAATATAGAAAAATAGAAGATTATCAATTTTTATTTTTCTATTTTCCTCTTATTTTTCTAAAAAAAACAACTATCGACAAATTAAGTGTCTTTAGGCTATAATAAATAGGGATAAAAAAAATACCTATCTTAATCTAACTAATATGGAATGTAAATGTAGCTTTAAATTCTTGTGGCAAATTTGGATCTTCATCTTAATCTAACTAATATGGAATGTAAATTGAGTTATAGTGAAAATTGATTCTACTCCATCCCATCTTAATCTAACTAATATGGAATGTAAATGTTTGTGATGATAGCATAGTTTCTGATTCTGTAAAATCTTAATCTAACTAATATGGAATGTAAATAGTTTTTCTATATTTTTTAATGTTTGGTTATTGATTGATCTTAATCTAACTAATATGGAATGTAAATACCGCTAATTAAATCTTGGGAGCTGATAAGATGTTGATCTTAATCTAACTAATATGGAATGTAAATGGAGGCAGGAATACCTATTAAAAAAATAAAACAAATCTTAATCTAACTAATATGGAATGTAAATATTGTACAATAAATCTTCTAAAAATCTTTTTTTTGCATCTTAATCTAACTAATATGGAATGTAAATTATATATAAAAAAACATCTCTTTGATATAATACTACATCTTAATCTAACTAATATGGAATGTAAATTAGCCGATAGTTAAAACACTGCTAGGGCAAAAATAATCTTAATCTAACTAATATGGAATGTAAATACCATAAATTTTATAGAATATAAAACATTAGGAATAAATCTTAATCTAACTAATATGGAATGTAAATAACTCTACTGTTATTATTCCTTTTGTATCAAGACTTGATCTTAATCTAACTAATATGGAATGTAAATAGGTATACCGCTGTCATTTAAGAACCATTCACCCCTATCTTAATCTAACTAATATGGAATGTAAATACAGCTCAGAGCTAAATTTTTACAAACTATTACAAAGATCTTAATCTAACTAATATGGAATGTAAATGTTGCTCTCTACTACGACATACTTTTCAATCACTGTATCTTAATCTAACTAATATGGAATGTAAATTGAACTTCAGTTACAAATCCGTTAGTATGTTCTTTAGATCTTAATCTAACTAATATGGAATGTAAATTTTGAATGGCTGTAAGATATTATCATCTCATTAGAATCTTAATCTAACTAATATGGAATGTAAATTTTATTTGAGGTCTTTCATATTCTCCACTATAACATCTTAATCTAACTAATATGGAATGTAAATATTATCATAGTTGATGAAAATCAAAACATTGAGGAAGATCTTAATCTAACTAATATGGAATGTAAATTTTTCTAATTTGTATCCATTCTTGTTTTATTTGTCCATCTTAATCTAACTAATATGGAATGTAAATAATCAAATTAGGGGGCTTTAAAAATAAGTAGGAGGATCTTAATCTAACTAATATGGAATGTAAATTCTTTTTGTTTTTCTAACATCAATTCTCTTTCAAAATCTTAATCTAACTAATATGGAATGTAAATCAAGAAACGAATCAGGGCTAAAACCATTAGCGATAAATCTTAATCTAACTAATATGGAATGTAAATGAAGAAAAAGGCATAAAAATTGTAGGGAGTGTAT
>NZ_JBATVM010000024.1:0-12633 GCF_049671765.1 Psychrilyobacter sp. | reverse complement strand
TGTGCATCAGAAATATTTTCAATATCATTTTCTTCAAAGATCTTTTTAACCAATGGATTAATATTTTTCGCTTTTTTACTCATAAAAAATCCCTCCCTAATTACTAGATTATACCTCTAATAGTTAGAAAGGGAATATTTTAATTTACACTAAATTTGGGAAACGCCCGTCTGTGTATATTACCTTTTTTTCTATCTCTTATTCATATTTTCTAACTCTTTCTCCCTCTGTTTCATCCTCTCATCAGGTGAAAGTGACTTGTTTGATTTTGGCATTATATCTCTAAAACTATTTAAGTCTCTATTTCTATTATTTTTTCTACCTTCTGGTTTCTCTTTCATTTCAGTTCTTTTTTCCCTATCAGATGTTCTAGGAGTAGAATTTTCTCTGTTATTAGTTCTCATATTTTTCTTTTTCTTAGCTTTACTCATAATTATCCGAACTATTATCATATAAACAACAATTTTTATTATAACATCAAAATCCATACCTATCACCCCTTACAAATTTCTAAAACTTCCTCTACATGTCCTTTTACCTTTACTTTTCTCCACTCTTTTATAATTTCATTATTTTCATCTAATAAAAATGTAGATCTTACTATCCCCATAGATGTTTTCCCCATGAAATTTTTTTCTTGCCAAACACCAAAATTTTCACATATTACACCGTCAATATCGCTAAGTAAACTAAATGGTGTCTCTAATTTTTTAGCAAAGTTAGATTGTTTTTTTACGGTATCTTTACTTATTCCAAAAATTTCTATTCCTAACTCTTTAAATGCTCCATAGAATTCACCGAATTCTTTCGTTTCTGCTGTTCACCCAGGTGTATTTGCTTTAGGATAAAAAAATAAGATCTTTTTTCCTTTATGAGTTGATAAATTAGTCATATCTTCATTCTGATTTTCTAAAATAATATCCATTTAAACCTCCATAAATTTTATAATTTCCTAACTATTAAAGAAGGTAATATACAAAACATGTATATTACCTTTTATAATTAATTTCTTATTTTCCTTTATTTTCTCCTACTGTTGTAAAAGCTGTAGCTAAATTAACTACATTTTGTAATTCTGATGGAATTATAATTTTAGTTGCTTTTCCATCTGCTACTTTAACAAAAGCTTCCATAGCTTTAAGTGAAAGTACTTCTTTTGTTGGGTGAGATTCATTTAATAATTTTAATGATTCTGCACGAGCTTTTGTAACTTCTAGAAGTGCTTCCGCTTCTCCTTCTGCTACTCTTATAGCAGATTCTTTATTAGCTTCTGCTCTTAATATTGCTGATTGTTTTTCCCCTTCTGCTACTAATATTGCAGAAGTTTTTTCTCCTTCTGCTATCAATATTTTCTGTCTTCTTTCTCTTTCAGCTTTCATTTGTTTTTCCATAGCATCTTGAATCTCTGCAGGTGGCATAATATTTTTCAATTCTACCCTGTTTACTTTGATTCCCCATGGATCGGTTGCTTCATCTAATATAGCTCTCATCTTAGTGTTTACAACATCTCTAGATGTTAGTGTAGTATCTAATTCTAAATCACCAATAATATTTCTTAATGTAGTTGCTGTAAGATTTTCTATAGCGTTTAGAGGATATTCTACTCCATACGTATATAACTTAGGATCTGTAATTTGAAAATAAATTACTGTATCTATTTGCATAGTTACATTATCCTTTGTAATTACTGGTTGTGGAGGAAAATCAATAACTTGTTCCTTCAAAGATACCTTTCTAGCTATCCTATCTATAAACGGTATTTTTAATCTTAATCCTACATCCCAAGTGTCCATATAGGCCCCTAACCTTTCGATAACATATGCCTGTGATTGCGGTACGATTCTAATATTAGTTACGATTAACAATATAAGTACTAATATCAATGAAAAAAATAATAACATGTCTGCCTCCTTTTATATCTTCTTTTTAAGTATCAATTTATTTCCTTCTACTTTTTCTACAACTCCTTTATCTCCTACTTCTAACTTCTCGTCACAAATAGCTCTCCAATATTTTCCATCTAATTTTACTTCATAGAGATTTAATTCTATCTCTTTATATATTTCGACGTTTTGCCCAAATATCCTGCTTTCAATAGGTTTTCTTTTCTCTAAAAGTTTTTTAGCTATCGGTCTAGTAAGTACTAAAAAAAGTCCACTGAGTCCCACAAAAATATAAAATTCGTTTATAGGATTTTTCACTATTCCCGATATCAGTGTCAATATTATAGCTGCAAATGCAAACCATATACTAACTAATGCCGGTACTGCTAATTCTATTCCTATAAATACTATAGTTAATAAAAACCACCAAATCATCCCATTATCCCATGCCATTCTATCACCCCATCATAGTTTTCTTGATCCACTCTTTTATCTCTACACCTTCAATAGTAAGCTTCTCTGTTCCATTAATTTCATCTGGTTCTACCATAAAGAAATTTATATATAAGGTATTACCTTTTTTATGGAATAAATCAAGTTGTAATGGTAAGAACACAACTTGTCCTTCTCCTAAATCTTCTACACTTAATCTTTTTAATGGATTTATTACACTGTTCATATAATCCATCTTCTCTATCATCCACATATTATTAGTCCAGAATTTTCCTTCATTTAATGTATCCCCTATAAACGGTTCTACGTTTGAGATAGCACTAAGTACCTTTCTTACTGATTCATCATCAAAATCCTCATTATATGTAGCTTTCATACCTCTATCTTGAGCTAAAAAAGATATAAATTGCTCACTTACCTTCCCTTTTTCTGCTACAGTATTCCAGTAATATATCATTGATTCCAATACGTCTAAACTTTTTCTCATTTTTTTCCCCCTTATAAATTATCTGTTTCTTAAATTTAGTATACCAAATAATCTGCATCTACCCAATATTTTTTTATAAAATTTTAAGAATTTTAATAAAAATAGGAAATTCTATTCCTAAAAAATTTTAGAAAATAAAATAAACAAAGAAAAACAAAATTAATTCCCCTTCATATTTATTCTATATGCCATTAAAAAACCTAGCATATTTACTAGGTTTTTATATTTTATTTTATTTTTGGATATATAGCCATTCCATATAACGGCCCTGAATGAGAACCAATAGTCGATCCAACTTCACATCTTGATTGATAATCTACATTATCGAACTTTTCAACTGATTTTCTGAGTTCATCTGCATTTTCAGACTGATGTTTTGTTCCACCCCAGCCAGTGTATAACACTATAGATCCATTCTTAGCTTCCTGCTTAAGTAATTTTTCCATATATTTCATGGCACCTTTATCTCCAATAGCTTTTTTCTCATTATGAACTTCACCATCTTCAACTTTTAATATTGGTTTTATATTTAACACTCCACCAATTTTAGCAGATGCTTTACCTATTCTTCCACCTCTTTCAAGGTATTTTAATTTGTCTACTACAAAATATATTTTCGCTTTATTTCTCATTTCTTCTACACTTTCTATAATTGCCTCAAAAGATTCTCCTGCTTTAGCCATCTTAGCTGCTTCTAAAACTAGATGCCCAGATCCTAACCATACATTCTTAGAATCTAATATTGCTATGTCTTTCTCCTCTGGTAGCATCCCACGAGCTACTTTGGCTGCCTGCTGTGTCCCACTTAATTTACTAGAAATCAATATCGTTATTATTTTTTTATATCCTTTTTTCAATAATCTTTCATATAAATTTTTAAATTCTGCCGGGGATGGTTGAGAGGTTTTAGGTATAATTCCTTCAGTTATTATCTTATGCCAAAAGTCTTCTTTAGATATATCTACCCCATCTTTATAGTATTTATTCCCATCAAATTTTATCTTTAAAGGGATAACATTAACAGATAAATCACCAATAAGTGCTGGTGTTAAATCTGAAGTAGAGTCTGTAATTATTGCTATTTCAGGCTGATTTGGGTCTTTATTTTCTATATATAAGTAGTAGTGATAATTATCCTGTTTCCCTATATATTCCTCATGTTTTATCCCTTTAGTATTTATTATAGCTTTATTCCCTTCATCTGTATTTTCATTTCCTAATACTGCAAATATATTTAAAGTGTTTTCATCTATATTTTCCTCATATATATCTGATATTAGGTCTGTTAAATTTTTATTTTCATACATGATCTTTCCATTTACTAAAGCTATATAGTTTCCTTCATTGATTGTTAGATTTCCAACCTTAGTATTTCTTATAGCTTTTGTAATCTCAATTGATTTATTTCTTCTGGCATCTTTCACTACTAGTTCCAAATTTTCAGATCTATTTTTCACATAAAAATTACCTTCTAACATAGTTTTAGTTTCATATACTTCTACATTTTTAGACGCTCTTTCAGCCACTATTTTGGCAGCTGAAATAATATTTTTATTATTTGGTAAAAGCACTATCTTCTCTGCATCTATTTTAGCTATCGCCATCTCCATATCTGCTACACTTGGGTTCTGCCCTTGCCCACCAATAAGTACACAAGTTGCCCCTGATTTAATGAATAACTCTCCCATCTCATAGGTATCTGCTATTACAAAATAAGCTTTCTTTTCTGTATTTTCATTTTGAACCATTATATGAGCTGAATTTGGATCTATTAGATCTTCCTCTGCCACATGTAAGTTTCTATGCTGTAACTCCATATTATCTATCTTAATATTATCTAATCCACCATATTTTATAGCTATCTCTAATACTGCCCCTGGATTATTTGTATGAATATGAGTTTTAGTTTTAGTTGAACTTTGGGCTACTACCATTGAGTCTCCTAATTCTTTTATCTCTTTCTTTAGATCTTCTATATCAAATTTTCCTGCCTGGACAATAAATTCAGTACAATATTTAAATTTAATATCAATGTCAATATTAGTAGCTTCTAACCTTGCTCTTCTATGAGCCTGGCTTTTCACTATTCTTACTAAATCTTTTAGCATTTCAGGGTCAGTTATTGATTTTTCAAATCCTTCAATAAGATAAAATACACCCATTCCTCCTGCATCTACAACTCCTGCCTCTTTTAATTTTAATAATTGATTAGGGGTTTCCTCTACAGCTTGATATGCCACGTCTTTTACATATGATAGATATGGAATAAAATTATCTTTTGGTCCATTATATTCTCTAGCTTTTTCAGCTATAACCCTAATTACAGTAAGCATAGTTCCCTCTACAGGATTACTTACAGCTTTATAAGCTAACTGTGAAGATTGTTCAAAAGATCTTGTAATATCATCAATATTCAATTCTTCCTTATCTTCAAATCCATTTAAAAAACCTTGAACAATTTGAGATAAAATTGTCCCAGAATTTCCTCTGGCACCTAACAATATTGCTTCTGATAACAATTCGCAAAATTCATGCATTGTAGGTTCATGGTTTAATTTTACTAACTCATTTTCTACAGCTTGCATAGTCATTGACATATTTGTTCCTGTATCTCCATCTGGTACAGGATATACATTTAAGTCGTTTAATATATCTGCATGTTTAGACATCCATCTACTTCCTGCGATAAATAACTTAATTAACCTCGTAACATTCAAGTGTTCTATCTTCATAATTATACTCCTTCTTTTTTACTTTTTACTTTTATATTCCTGTATAATCTTTCTCCAAATCCCATTAGCTTTTAATATTGTCTCTACGAATTCCCTAACAGCCCCATATCCGCCATTATATTTACTTTTAAAATTTGCGAATTCATCTATATCTGAGACAGCATCTGCTGTTATTCCTACATAATTTGCTCTCATCATAGCAGGGATATCATTGATATCATCTCCCATATAAGCCACATTTTTATACTTATAATCATATTTTTTGAGCAATTCATCTAGAGTTGCAATTTTATTTCCTACCCCCTGATATATATCTAAAATCCCTAATTCTATGGCCCTCTGTTCCACTATTTCAGAGGTTCTTCCAGTTATTATAGCTACTTTTACTCCATATTTTATAGCCTGAGCTATAGCCATTCCATCTTTTACATTAAATGACTTTGTCTCGGTGCCATTGTTATCATATGTTATCTTTCCATCGGTCATAGTTCCGTCTACATCTAAAATTATTATCTTTATTTCGTTTAAATTGGGTTTCATTTTTCACCACCTTAAAATGTTGGAGGAGTTACTACCCATATTGCTCTTGATAATTCATCACCAACGTTTCTAAATTTATGTTTTTGAGTAGATTTAAAATATAAACTATCTCCCTCGTCTAATTCATAGATCTTGCTCTCAATCTGTACTTCTAATTTCCCTTCTAAGACAAATATAAATTCTTCTCCATTATGAGTGTAGTAATCTCTACCACTCTCTCCTCCTGGCTCGATTTCATACAATATCGGTTCCATATGTTTTTCTATATCAGAAGTAGTCAACAGAGATATCATTGTTTTAGAATTTATACTTTCTACTTTATTTCTTTCATTTTTTCTTACCATAACTGTGTCTTTTTTTTCATCATCTTCCTCTATCAATGAGCTTACTCTTACATCCAATTCATTGGCAATTTTCTTTAAGTTTTCGATAGACGGCGATGCTTTACTTTGCTCAATTTGTGATAAAAAACTAGCCGATAAGTTCACTTTAGAAGCCAGTAATCTCAAAGAATACCCCTTATCTTTTCTACATTTTTTTATCTTTTCTCCTAATGCCATCTTCCTTCACCCCTTCAAAATTTTTAGTACCTCAAACATTGCTCTCATCATAGTATTTCTTCGTATTTTTTCTCTATTTCCATTAAAGAAATGTTTTTTTATGTATTTTTTTTCTCCTACAACTGTCCCTATATATACAGTTCCAACCGGTTTTTCTTCAGTTCCACCATTTGGTCCTGCTATCCCAGTTACAGCTATTTTTACATCTGTGGTTAATCCATCTAACATCTCATTACAAGTTTCATAAGAAACAGCCCCATGGAGATCTAATGTCTCCTTATGTACTCCTAATCTTACCTGCTTGGATTCGTTACTATAACATACTATTCCTTCTTTAAATACAGAAGATATTCCGTCTACTTCAATAAATTTAGAAGCTATCATACCTCCTGTACAAGATTCTGCCAGAGATATTTGATATCTTTTATCTTTTAAATAATTATAGATGGAGGTTTCTAGCCTTTCATTATCTTCACCTATTATATTTTCACCTAATACTTCATAAAGACTTGTTGTTATTTTATCTACAATCAATTTATTAGTGCTTATTGTCTGTAGTCTTATTATTATACCATAATCTTTCACCAAGAACTCATAATGAATTCCCTTTAATTTAAATAAATGAATGACTTTGGTTTCTAATACCGATTCAGGAATTCCCCATACTAAAATATCTTTTATATAGATATTTTCCTCTAGTTTTTTTTCAGATGCCAGTAATTTTAAAAACTTAGGAAATAAATTATAGAGTTCTCTAGGTACCCCAGGAAATGCTGCAATTTTATCTATATAGATCCCTTTACACATCCCAACATCATTAATAATTGTTTGACTTCCACATGGCTTTTCTGCTTCCCTCAAATTTTTATCTTCTAATATAAGGTTATAAAAATCATATTTTTCCTTTAAATCTATATAGTCTTCTTTATCTACCACTAAATCTAAATTTAAAAATTCAGAGATAGCTAATTTTGTCAGATCGTCCATAGTTGGGCCCAATCCACCACTTAATATAATTAAATCTGATCTCAAATTTCCATATTGAATAGCTTCTACAATATCTTTTATATTGTCACCAACTACCAATTTATGTTTTATCTCTATCCCATATTTATTGAGTTCTTCTGCTATATATATACTATTAGTATCTACAGTCATCCCATTTAGGAGTTCTGTTCCGACCAATATAATTGTTGCATCCATAATACCTCTCCTAGAAAATTATTGTCATCAACATTATCAATAAAAAATTGGCCACAACTCCTGCTAAAAAATCGTCTAACACTACTCCTAACCCATATCCGTAATGCTGTGATTTATCTATTGGACCTATCTTAGTTATGTCAAAAAATCTAAACAATAAAAATCCCAAGATTACAGCTACTATTGTTTCTTTGATTCCCACTGGGTTAACTAAAAACATCGTTACCATAAACCCTAAAACTTCATCTATAACTACTCTCTGTGGATCTTTTTCCTTAAATATTTCTCTTTCACATCTATCTGATACATATATTGATAAGGCAAAAAAACCTATTAAAAATATAAAATAAAATGAATTATATAATCTTGCATCAGCTATTACTAACCTAAATGAGTTCAACATAAAAAATAACGGTATTGCGCCTAGTGTTCCCATCGTTCCCGGAGCTTTTGATAATTCTCCCAGTCCAAACCAAGTTCCTAAGCCTCTTACAACCTCTTTTTTCATAATTTTCTCCTCCGTTTTTTTATATAGAAACTGATCCTCTAGGGGTGTTTCACACTAGTTATTATAACATATTTTAACTTTGAACTCAAAGTAGAGGTACTTTTATTTAAAAGCTCCCATGATATTTGTAGGGAGTTATTTTATTATTTCACTATATATTAGTTCTACTTTTTTTAATAATTCCTCTAACCCCCCGTTATTTTCAATATGTATCGCTGATTTTTTCTGCTTTTCCGATAATGACATCTGAGACCCAATTATTTTTTTTGCCATTTCAACCTCTATTCCATCTCTTTGTTTGACCCTCTCCACTTGAATGTTTTCATCGGTACACACTATCAATATTTTATCACACAGGTACTCTAAACCAGTTTCATATAGAAGAGGAATATCTAATACTATAAGTTTTTCTTCCACATTGTTTTCTATCTTTTCTATTATTTTCCCCACTATAATAGGGTGCATTATACTATTTAAAAGTTCCCTTTTTTCTTCATCCTCAAATATTGTCTTTCTTAATTTTTGTCGATCTAAATGCCCATGATCTATTATTTCAGAACCAAAGTTTTCCTCTAACTCTTTTAATACTCTTATGGAATTCGAAACTTCCCTTGAAATTTTATCTGCATCTATTATATAACTACCTAATTCTTTTAATTTTTTACTTACTGTACTTTTTCCACTGGCTATTCCACCTGTTAGCCCTAATATCATAAGTTTTCTCCTTTTTTTAAAACATTTCTAACATCAATTTAAATTAATTTGTTTCACCATTCTATGGACTATAACTATCTTATTATACCTTAATTTAACGAATATATTTTAATATCTTGTAACATTTAAAAAGCCTCCAAAATTATTGGAGGCTTAATATTTACAAATATCTACATCTTGTCATGTAGGTTATTGCTAGTACTGCATTTACACCCTAAAGCTATCTCTATAGATTGCTTTTCATCTATATATCTTACTTCCCACCCTACACATTCAGGATCTCCATCATCAAATTTTATGATTTCTTTCTTTTCTATCTTTAACTTTTCCTCTGTTGTTCCTATTGATTTTAAAAATTCTTTTTTCGTCATATATTTCATTCTCCTAATATCCTATACACAAGCTATCAACTAAAAAACTTCAATAAATGCCTTATTTTCATTAGCCTTTTTTACTTTTTTATTATCATATTAACTCTATAGTCAAATATTATTAAATTTGAATTTGAACTTATTATATCATATTTTTATAAATTATTTGACTTTGCTCTAATTCTAGTGTACTATCTAACTAGGTCACTAACACGATACAAGGAGGAGATATGGAATTTAAAAAAAATATCCCTATTTATTTACAGATAATGGATAAATTAAAACAAGATATATCCTTAAAAACATTAAAACCTGGAGAAAAGTTAATGTCTACAAGAGAACTAGCAGTAGAACTTAAAGTTAATCCTAATACAGTTTCTAGGGTATATAAGGAATTGGAATTAGAAAATATCGTTTTTACTAAAAGAGGGATGGGTACATTTGTTGTAGAAGACGAAACTATCTTGGAAAATATAAAAAAGAAGATGGCTAACGATATCATAATTAAATTCATTTGCGACATGAGAGATCTCAACATCTCTACAAAGGAAGCAATAAAAATGTTAAGAGAGATAGAGGAGGAAAAATAATGGAAAATTTAATTATAAATAACTTAACTAAAGGTTATTTCAAAAAAAAGGCCTTGAATAACTTTTCATATTCATTTAAAAAAGGAATTGTCTATGGATTAATTGGTCCTAATGGAAGTGGAAAGACAACTTTGATGAAAACTATCTATGGACTAGTTAAACCAACTAAGGGAACTTTATCAATGAATCATAATAAAATTTCGTATAAGACACGAAAAAACATTGCCTTCATGCCTACAGAAGACGTCTTTATGTCTAGTCTTATGGTTACAGATATTTTAAATTTTTATAACAATAGCTTTGAAGATTTTTCTTTGGAAAAAGCACATCAGATTCTCAAAAATATGAAATTACCCCTTGATGAAAAAATAGAAACATTTTCAACAGGAATGAAGATGAGATTAAAAGTAACTTTATGTCTTTCTAGAAATGTAGAGTTTTATATGTTTGACGAACCATTAAATGGAATAGATGTTATCTCTAAAGATCTTATTAAAAATACAATTATTAGTATGACTTCAGAAAATAGTACTATCGTGATATCTTCCCACGCTTTAAATGAAATGGAACTTATTTTAGAACAAGTTTTATTTTTAAATGAAGGTTCACTTATTAGAGATATTAACTTAGAAGAATTTAGAGATGCTGAAAATAAATCTTTAGAATCTCTTTATTGGGAGGTATATAATGTTTAATTTAATCAAATTTGAGATGTTAAAACGCAAAAAAATGTTTTCTATTTTAGGAATTTTATTTCTTCTAATGCAGGTATTTATTATTTATGAAACTTCTATCCTAAAAACAGCTGACACTGATCTTATTGACAAAGGAGGCTTACTAGTTTTTATCAGTTATATTGTATTCATTTTTTCATCATTACTTATTTTTTCAAGAGATATTAATTCTACCGATAGAAGTCTTGTTTTTATGACTCCCTATAGTGGTTTCAAAATAATTTCTTCTAAATTTTTAACTACAATTATTACAGGAACAGCATTAGTTTTTACAACATTTATATGGCTGATAGCAAATGACTCTTATATTACTCCTCAATGTTCATTTCAAATGGATGGCCTTCTACAAAATGGAGCTTTTATAAGTGGAATTAAGCTTTTAACTTTAACTTTTGTTTCAATAGGGAGTTTCTTTGCTTTGGTATTTTTAAGTATTATTATCACTAAAACTTTTCTTTCTAAACTAAAATTTAAAACACTTATTGTTATTATTGTTATGTCTATCTTATCTAAAATTTTTAGTCTTATTTTCTGGGATAATCTCAGTAATATTTCCTCTTTAAATACAGGAATTTATATTATAGTAATCGCTTTTATCACTGCTTTGATGCTTTGGATAAGCGGATGGTTGATAGACAATAAAACAGATTTTTAAGAGAAAATTATTTAATCTAAGGGGGACAACAATTGAAAAAAATTTTATTAATATTAAGTATTTTGTGTTTTGGAGCATTGTCTTTTGGAAATGAAATACATACTTTAGACAAAAGCTATACAGGAGACGAAATAAAGAGTTTAAGTCTCGAACTAGTAAATGGGGATATTCATATAATACCTAGTAAGGATAACAATTTTAAGATAGAAATGATTTCTAAGGATGAAATTAGTTACATTGAAAATAAAAATAGTAAATCTCACGAATATAATATTGAAATTAAATCATTAAAAGAAAAAACTTGGTTAAATAGCGAGGGAAAAATAGATATTATCCTTTCTATTCCTACAAATAATATTAATAATAATATCAGTATAGAAACTGTAAATTCAAAAATAGATATTAGCTCAGTGAAAGCAGACATAGAAATTGAACTAGTAAATGGGGAGATAAATATTAAAAATTTAGATGGAATTTTTTCTGCTGAGACTGTAAATGTTGATATTAGTGGAATAAATATCAATAAAATTGGTGATATAGAAACTGTTAGAGGATCAATAATACTAGATGGGAATGAATTCCTAGAAAGTTCTCACTTAGAAACTGTAGTTGGTAGTATTGATCTTAATATCAATAAAATCGCTGGCAGAAACAATATTACGACAGTCATTGGAGGAGTTTCGTTAAACACCAAAAATACAAAAAAAATCATAAAATATGACGATGTCTATAATTTAGACGGTAAAAAAATAGTTATTGAAACAGTAATTGGGAAAATAAAAGTAAATAAATAATTAAAACGGAGGTAACACAATGAAAAAAATAATCTTAATCTTAATGTTGACTATATTTGGATTTTCTTATTCTAACGATAAAACTTATAATATCAAAACAAATTATAGTGTAGAAAATATCAATTCATTTTCAATAGTTAATAGAAATGCAAGTATTGAAGTTTTACCCACTGACTCAAAAGAAATAACCCTGTCTATCACTACTAATGTAAAATTGAAGATAGAAAAACAGATCAATTCAAAAGAATTAGAAGTTAAAGTCCTTCCTCCGCGTAGTATTTTTCCTTTCTCTTTCTTTTCGAAAAATAAAACATCTATCATTGTCGAAATTCCAAAAGATGTCATCGAAAAATTATCTATTTTATCTAAAAATGGTTCTATAACTGTCAGTGATTTAATTTTAGACCTT
>NZ_JBATVM010000023.1:0-15531 GCF_049671765.1 Psychrilyobacter sp. | reverse complement strand
ATAAAAAGCTCACAAGAAAAATTTAACGAAATAATGTTTTTTAACGATGAAGAATTTTTATTAAACAATTATTTTTTAAATAAAAAAAGAAAAAAAATATAAATTAAATATCTATTTTACTTATTTTAACAATTTACATATACAATAAAAAAGTCTAACTTAATTGGTAGACTTTTCTTATTGTATATAATTTAGGAGCATTTTAGGAGCATTAAAAAATAATTACTCTTCAATCCCTTTATTTTCAATGGTTTTTATAGGTATAAATCTATTCCCACTCTATCGTTGCTGGTGGTTTAGAAGATATATCGTAAGCTAATCTATTGATTCCCTTTACTTCATTTATGATTCTATTAGATACTCTTCCTAAGAATTCATATGGAAGGTGTGACCATGTAGCAGTCATGAAGTCTATTGTATCAGCAGATCTGAGTACTGCTGTATATTCATAAGTTCTTTCGTCTCCCATTACTCCTACAGATTTCACAGGTAATAATACTACGAAAGCCTGACTTACTTCTTGATATAAGTTAGCAGCTCTTAATTCTGAGATAAAGATATCGTCTGCTTCTCTTAATATATCAGCTTTTTCCTTATCTACAGCTCCGATTATTCTGATTCCAAGTCCTGGTCCTGGGAATGGATGTCTGTCGATCATATGATCAGGGATACCCAATTCTCTTCCAACTTTTCTAACTTCATCTTTAAATAATTCTCTTAATGGCTCTAATAATTTAAAATCCATCTCTTCTGGTAATCCACCTACATTATGGTGAGATTTGATTGTAGCAGATGGTCCTTTTACAGATTGAGATTCGATAACATCTGGGTATATAGTACCTTGAGCTAAGAATTCTGCATCTTTCATTTTTTGTTTTTGTTCATCAAAAATTGCAATAAATTCATGACCAATTATCTTTCTCTTAGTTTCAGGGTCTGAAACTCCTTCTAATTTACTTAGGAATCTTTCTTCTGCTTCTACACACTCTATATTCATATGGTAGTGTTCCCCATAAGTTTTCATTACTTTTTCAGCCTCGTTTTTTCTCATAAGACCTGTATCTACGAAGAAACAACTAAGTTGATCTCCAATAGCTTTATGGATAAGTACTGCGGCTACTGATGAATCTACCCCACCAGATAGAGCTAAGATTACTTTCTTATCTCCTACAGTTTCTCTTATTCCTTGTACTGTTTCTTCAATGTAGTTACCCATTGACCAGTTTTTTTCACACTTACATACTTCTAATACGAAGTTTCCTAACATCTTAGTTCCTTCAGCTGAATGAGTTACTTCAGGATGGAATTGTACGTTATAAATCTTTTTCTCTGCATTGTATAAAGTAGCTGTAGAAGAATCTGTATGAGCTAATTTTTCAAATCCTGGAGCTATTTTTGTAACATGATCCCCATGTGACATCCATACTTCAGTTTCTTTTGACACTCCTTTAAAGAAAGGATTTTCTGTTCCATCAATTATTACTTTTGCTTTTCCAAATTCTTGTTTGTCTGCTCTAGCGACTTCTCCACCTAATAGATGTTGAGTAAGTTGCATTCCATAACAGATTCCAAGGATAGGTATATCAAGTTCAAACATTGCTTTATCTACTGTAGGAGCTCCGTCTAAATATACAGATGCAGGTCCTCCAGATAAAATAATTCCTTTTGGATTTCTAGCTTTTATCTTTTCTAAATCTTCAAAATAAGGAACGACTTCGGCATAAACACCCATTTCCCTTACTCTTCTTGCAATCAATTGGTTATATTGAGAACCAAAATCTAAAATAACTATACTATTCTGTTTCATTTCATCCTCCTATAATAAAAAAAACTCCATATAAATAAGATCGCTGCATCTACAGTGAACCTATCCAAATGGAGTCTATACTTTTAAAGTTTAGACTTTGGGTTAGAATTCATTCATAGATACTAATTTGAGGTTAGTCGTAGATACACCGGACCGTATTACCGATTTATATGAGTTATATTAATAATAAATTTTAAAGAATGGTACCATGTTTTTTCTCGTATGTCAATGTCTTAAAAAAATCTTCTTATGCTAAACTTAAAGATTTATCAAAATCTGAAAAGAAAGATAAAAGAATTATATAATAATTAAAAAAGTATGTTATGATTTATCTTAATTAAATTATTTTGGAGGATACTATGGAATTTATATATATTGGGCTAATTTTTTTCTTTTCAACCTTTGTTCAGGGATTTACTAGTTTTGGATTTTCTTTAGTGGCTATTCCGTTACTTTCATTGTTTTTAGATACCAAGTTAATTATAATTGTAACCGTGACCTATAGCCTCATAATAAATGGAATTATAGTTAAAAAATACTATAGAGACACTAAGTTGAAAAAAATAGTTCCCCTGTTAATCTCAGCAATTATTTTTACCTTTGTAGGAGTCTCCTACCTTCAGATTATAAATGAATATATTTTAAAATTGATTATCGGGGTATTACTTGTGATAATTGGTATCATCAATAACTTGGGAATAAGAATTAATTTTAAAAAACCAGAAAATTACTATCTCCCTGTAGGAGCAGTTTCTGGAGTTTTAAATGGTATTGGTGGTATTTCAGGACCTCCTGTTCTAGTATTTCTATCAAATATAGATTTGAATAGATCTCAGTTTAAAGCAACGCTATCATCTTACTTTTTCACTCTAAATATCGTAGCTATACTTACCTATATTTATAAAGGGTTTTACACTTCTAAAAACCTTGAGATAATTTGGGTCTACCTTCCCTATGTAATTATTGGTACTGTGATAGGAATATATACCTCAACAAAGGTGGAGGAGAGACTCTTTAAGAAAGTCATTAACTTTGCTATACCAATAATGGGATTAAATATAGTATGGAAGTTATTTTGATATATATAATCAAAAGAGGGCTATATTGTATAGCCCTCTTCCAGTAAACTTATTTATTTCTAGATTTATAGTGAGTATGTAACAAATGATGACTTTTATGTCCCCCAGGCTTACCTAAATAATCTTCATAAAGTTTTTTTACCTCTATATTTTCATGAGATTTTCTCAAAATAGAGTTTTCATCTGAATTATACAACCCTATTTTTCTATCTGCAACAACTCTCATATTATCTGGAGCAGGTGCTCCTCCCCCATTTAAACATCCACCAACACAAGCCATTACTTCAATGAAATCAACTTCTGCTTCACCTTTTTTTATTGCCTCTAAAAATGGAGTTGCATTCTTAATCCCATTTATTACTGCAACATTCACTTCTTTTCCAGCTAAGACCAATTTAGCCCTTCTTACACCTTCAAATCCTCTGACCTCTTTATATTCAAGCGAATGACTAGTTTCTCCTAATACATCAGAAACTGTTCTAAGGGCCGCTTCCATTACTCCACCAGTTGAAGCAAATAACCTAGCTGCTCCTGTCCCTTCTCCTAAGAGTTGATCAAATTCTGCCTCTTTTTCATAGGTTTCTAAATTTATTTTATTCAATCTAAATAGTTTAGCTAACTCCCTTGTTGTTATTACTAGGTCAACATCCCTATTCCCATTGTCATCTTCCATTTCATCCCTAATAATTTCATCTTTTTTTGCTGTACAAGGCATTATAGACACTGAATAAACCTCAGATGGATTTACTCCTGATATCTTTGGATAATAACTTTTAGACAAAGCTCCAAATATTTGTTGAGGAGATTTACAAGATGATAAATTGTCTAAAAATTCAGGATGATTAATCTCAGCATAATTTACCCATCCTGGGCAACAAGACGTAAACATAGGTAGTTTACCTCCATTTGTAAATCTGTCTAGAAATTCTGTTCCCTCTTCCATAATAGTCACATCAGCACTAAAATCTGTAGAAAAAACTTTGTTAAAACCTAAATCTTTTAGAGCTGCAACCATTTTTTTAGTTATATCTGTTCCTGGTAAAATACCAAATTCTTCCCCTATGGTATTTTTAATTGCCGGTGCCATCTGAACTACTATATGTTTAGCAGGATTTTTAAGATCATAATTTAAATTTTTAAGATCTATCTTCTCATGAAGAGCTCCTACTGGACATATTTTTACACATTGCCCACATGAGATACAATTAGTTTCCGCCACTGTATTGTGAGTCATTCCAATAGATCCATCCTCTTTTACACAGTAAACTCCAATACCTTGAATCTCATCACATACTTTCACACATTTTTGGCACTCTATACATTTATTCATATCTCTAACAAATGCAGATGAAGAATTATCTATAGGTAACTTCTCACGAGTCCCATCTCCTCTATTTTCTACACCATATTCATAGGATATATTCTGTAATTCACAGTCTCCCATTGCTTTTTCGCAAGTTAAACAGTCATTAGAGTGGTCTTTTAAGATCTCTTTAATCCTATTTTTTCTAAATACTTCTACTTTATCAGAATGAGTCTTTAATTCCATTCCATCTTCAGGATAGTTATCACAACTTGTAATTAATCCTTTTCCCAAAATTTCTACTGAACAAACTTTACATACTCCAGCAGGGCTTATATCTTCGTGATAACATAGAGTAGGAATCTCGATTCCCATTTCATTTATATTTTGTAGAAGAGTTTTTTCTGTATCAAATATAGATTTTTTTTGATTTATTATAACTTTTACTTTCACTATTTTTTCACCTCATATTTTTCTATAGATACAGTTACTAATTTTAATTCTGGTTCTCCAGATTTTTCATCTAAAGCTTCTGCTCCTGTTAACATATTTGCTGATCCTTCTGCAAAATGGAAAGGCATAAATCCAGTTCCCTTTAAGATTTTTGTAGTTTCTAAAACTTTTGTTTGAATAGCCCCCCTTCTAGAAGTTACAGTTACCATATCTCCATTTTTTACTCCTATTTCTTCACAAGTTAATGGATTTAACTCGATATAAGATTCTGGTGATTTTTCATGCAATCCTTCTGTTTTGGCAGTCATAGTTCTAGTATGGTAATGATATAAGTTTCTACCGTTGGTCAATACATATGGGTATTTTTCATCTACTATTTCTGCTGGTAGATCATATTCTACAGGGATTAATAATCCTTTACCTCTCATAGGTCCATCTACATGAAGAATAGGTGTTCCAGGATGATTTTTATCTTTTACAGGCCATTGTAATCCACCTTTTTCTATCCTATCATAAGATATTCCTGCATATTGAGGTATCAATCTTGCCATCTCATCCATAATATCTGATGGACTGTCATAATGTACGTCATACCCAAATTCATTCATAAGCTCCATAAATATCAACCAGTCAGCTTTGGCTTCCCCTTGACCTTTTATAGCAGCTCTTACTCTTTGTACCTTTCTTTCTGTATTTGTAAATGTCCCATCTTTTTCAGCAAATGAAAGTGCTGGTAAGATTAAATCGGCATATTTAGCCGTTTCTGTCATAAAGATATCTTGAACTACCAAGAAATCTAAAGATTTTAGTGACTGGATAATATGGGTAGTATCTGGATCAGATACTACTGGGTTTTCACCCATGATAAATAAGAATTTTAGATCTTTATGATGAGCCGCATCCATTATTTGTGTTATAGTTAATCCTATTTTTGAAGGTATCTCTACCCCCCACTCTTTTTTGTATAATTTTCTAAATTTTTCATCTTTAATACTCTTATATCCAGGCAGTGTATCTGGGAATGCACCCATGTCACATGATCCTTGTACGTTATTTTGCCCTCTCAAAGGATTAATTCCTGTTCCAGGTCTTCCTATTTGTCCTGTTATTAAAGCTAGGTTTGATAGTGCTATTACACCATTTGTTCCTGTTTTAAATTGAGTTATCCCCATTGCATAATAGATTGAAGAAGCTTTACTTGTTGCATAGAGTCTTGCAGCTTCTACTATTTTTTTAGGAGCTACTCCACATATTTCTGAAGCCATCTCTGGAGTGTATTTTTTTACCATTTCCTTTAACTCTTCATATCCTTCAGTATGCTTTTTAATATAATCACTATTAACTAAGTTTTCTGAAATAATTACATTAATCATTCCATTTATAAGAGCTATATTAGCTCCTACACGCACTTGCATATATACGTCAGCATCTTCTGATAGATCTATTTCTCTCGGATCAGCCAATATTAATTTAGATCCATTTCTTTTGGCTTGTTTTATCTTCGCTCCTATTACAGGATGATTTTCCCTTGGATTTGATCCTATTACAAATATTAAATCTGAATCTTTTGCTTCCTCGATACTGTTTGTCATAGCTCCACTTCCTAATGTAGTTACAAGACCTGCAACTGTTGCGGAATGTCAGAGACGGGCACAGTGATCTATATTATTGGTACCCATTGAAACTCTCATTAATTTTTGAAATAAGAAATTATCTTCATTGGTACATCTAGCCGAAGCTAATCCTCCAAGTGCTTCAGGACCAAATTCTCCCCTTACTCCATTAGCCTTAGATACAAACAATTCATACGCTTCTTTCCAAGTAGCCTCTCTAAATTCACCATTTTCTTTGATTAATGGTGTTTTTAATCTATCTGGATGGTCTATAAATTTATATCCAAATTTCCCTTTTACACATAATAATCCATCATTAGGACTAGTAAATACAGGTTCTACTCCTACTACTTTGTTCTTCTTAGTAATAAGTTCAAATTGACATCCAACACCACAGTATGAGCAAGTTGTCTGAGTTTTTTTAACTTCCCATTTTCTATATTTAGTCTTTTCTTTGGCTTGAAGAGCTCCTACAGGACATACACTTACGCAATTTCCACAAAATACACAGTTAGAATTATTTACTACTGTGCCTCCAGCTACCATTACTTTCTTATTTTCTATGTCTAAAGTTAACACGTCATTACATTGCTGTGTTTTACATACTTCTACACATTTTCCACATGAGATACATTTATTTGGATCTATATCATAAAATGGATTACTTTTATCTAAAGGAAGTTCCTCTCTACATTGATTATGCTTTTGTTCTACACCATATTCATAGCAATAATCTTGCAATTTACAATGCCCTGATTTTTTACATACCAGACAATCTAAGGGATGATCTATTATTATTGACTCTAGTATTGCTTTTCTTTTTTGTATAACTTCTGGAGTATGGGTTTTTATTTCTAAACCCTCTTCTACCACTACAGAACATCCCTTTACTATTTCACCATTACACTCTACAGCACAGATTCCACACTTATCTTCTATTTCGAATCTTTCATCATAACAGAATGTCGGTATAATTTGCCCTGCTGATTCTGCTGCTTGGCAAATAGTCATATTTTTTGAAGTTTTTATTTTCTGACCATTTATATTTATTGTAACCATCTTAAGATATCCTCCTACAAAACTTAAAAACAACTTATTTTCACTTTACTAATTAAAAATTTCACTTTAACATTGATAATTTTACATCTTCGACTAGAATAAATCAACAATTATTTTCATATAGGTTAACAAAACATTTATATATTTAACACTATATCCATTGGTTTTAAGAATATTTTAATTTAATTTAACATTTATACCTTAACAATGGTATAATTATCAAAAATAAAAAAAGGGGGAAATTAAGACTATGTATCCAGTTTGTGAAGAAATTAGTGTAACTTTGTTTATAAACAGTACAAAATTCATAACATTTATGTGTACTCCTGATGATTTAAAGGAATTAGCTATAGGTCATCTATATACACGAAACCTTATTGAGAATATAGATGATATTGACTCTATTAGAGTTTGTAATAATCTAAAAAATATCTATATCATATCTGAATTTATCTCTATAGAGGAGGATCTATCTTTAAGTACTGTATTATCTAGCTCATGTGGAAGTTCTCCGAGCTTTAATCTAAAATTAAATCAAGTGTTAGATTCTGATATCTCATTTGATCTAAAGGCATTAAAAGATGCCACTATAAAAATGTTTAAATTAGCAGTAAAACATCAGGAAACAGGAGGAATGCATAGTTGTGCTGTATATAATACAAAAAAAGACCTAATAGCTATTGAAGATGTAGGTAGGCACAATGCTGTAGATAAGGTCATAGGAGCTTGTCTTATTAAAAACTATGATTTTAAAAATAGTGCAATTATCTCTACTGGTAGAATTTCTACCGATATGGTATTAAAATGTGCTGGTGCAAAAATTCCTGTAGTTGTGACTAGAAGTATTCCTACAAGTTCCGCATTGGAATTAGCTAAGCAAAATGGAATTACAGTAATTGGGAGAATAATGTCTAGTAAACCTATCATCTATGTGAATGAAGGTAGGATTTTAAAATAGAACAAACGGATTTTTTAAATACAGTCAAAAAATTTGCCATTTTATTATCGTACTTATTTTATTGGAGGAAATCATGAAAAAACTTATTTTTACACTACTATTATTAATATCAATAGCTAGTTTTGGAGCTTCAGACCAACTTCTGTTAGCAACTACTACTAGCGTTAGAGATAGTGGTCTTTTAGACTATATATTACCTGGATTTGAAAAAGAAACTGGAATTGACGTTAAATATGTAGCAGTTGGGACAGGTCGTGCTCTTAAGATGGGAGAAGATGGTGAAGTTGACGCTCTTTTAGTTCATGCTAAAACATCTGAACTTAAATTTATCAAAGAAGGACACGGAAGAGATAGAATACAATTTATGCACAACTTTTTTATTGTTGTAGGACCAGAAGATGGAAAAGAATTCAAAAATTTACACGATGCGCTTACTCAAATAGATAAAAATAACTATAATTTTGTAACTAGAGGAGACGACTCAGGGACAAACAAAAAAGAAATTTCTCTTTGGAAAAATGAAGATATAAATACAGATACAGATTGGTATGTATCAAGTGGAAATGGTATGGCTGCTACACTTAAAATTGCTAGTGAAAAAGGATATTATACCCTTACAGACATGTCTACTTACCTTCACCTTAAAGACAAGTTAAATTTAGATATCAAAGTAAATAACGATCAAAACTTAATAAATGAATATAGTGTTATGACTATAAACCCAGATAAAAATGATATGATCAATTATAAAAATGCTAAAATATTCATGAACTGGATCACATCTGATGAAACTAAAGAACTTATCTCTACATATGGAGTAGAAGAATTCAAAATGCCATTATTCATAGTTGAATAAACTCATTTTGTAAAGAATAAAATATTAAAAAAAGGGAGGAAAATTTTGATAGGAAGAAGTGTTTTAGGAGATTATGTAAAAGGAACAAATATAGAGTGGCTTTTATCCAATGGATTAGGTTCATTTTGCTCTAGTTCCATAAATGGAAACTTAGCTCGTAGTTACCACGGTATGTTTATCAAATCTTTTATTCCTCCCCTTAATAGAATGATGACTTTTCATAAAATTGAAGAGAGTTTAAATGGAACTGATTTATTTACTTATAAAACAATTTATGAAAATAAAGAATATATCCACCAAGGGTTTAAAAATATTGAAAGTTTTGAAATCAATCCATTTCCCAAATGGATTTTTTCTATAAACGGCACTCTTTTAGAAAAAGAAATTTTTATGCCTTTTGAAAAAGAGATGGTAGTTACGAAATATCGTATCTTAACCTCTGGCAGAGAAATCAATAAATTGGACACTAATTTATTTTTTGATTATAGAGATTATCACGATGTTTCAAATAAAGAAAATTTTGATTTAGAGGCAAAGGATAACAAGGTTTCTTTTTCCGATAAATCTATGTATATCTATACTAATGGGCAGCTAGATGAGATTCCTTTTTCTGAAAAAAAGGAAGATTTTTATGGAAATATAATCCCAGGAAATATCAGAAAAAATATAGCTTATGATATTGAGTTAGGAGAAAGAGGTAGAAAAAACTTAGGTTCTAGTTATAATTTATTAAAAACATCCATTTCACTAAAAAAAGGAGAAGATTTTTATATCATCGCTTCTTTTGACAAATTAAATAAGATAGATTTAGACATAAATTTATTGTATCAAAATGAGATAGAACGAGTAAATAAACTAAAAGATATGACCTCTAAAGAAAATACACTCCTACGTGATTTAGCTATTGCCTGTGATGATTTTATTACATATAGAAAAGGGATCGACGGGAAAACTATCTTAGCTGGTTATCCATGGTTTGGTGACTGGGGTAGAGATACTATGATTGCTTTACCTGGTCTTACTCTCTCAACAGGAAGATTCGAAGACGCTAGGTCTATATTAAAAACATTTGCAAGATACTGCAATGAGGGGATGCTTCCCAATGTATTTCCTGCTTTTGAAGGTGAAAAATTACAATATAATACAATTGATGCTGCACCATGGTATTTCTTTGCAGTATTAAAGTATCTTGAGTATACCAATGACTATGATTTTATTGAGGAGGAAATCTATTCTACATTAAAAAATATAGTTTCTCATCATACAAAAGGTACTCGTTATAATATTCATATTGATGATAATGGATTTTTAAATGGCGGAGATAAAGATACCCAACTTACTTGGATGGATGTAAAATATAAAGGCTGGGCTGTAACTCCTAGATATGGTAAACCCGTTGAAATCCAGGCTCTTTGGTATAATGGAATGAAACTAATGGAGGAGTTAAGTAATAGGTTTGAAGAAGATGACCAAACCTATACAAATCTTGCCAATAAATTAAAAGAAAATTTTGAAAAAGAATTTTGGAATGAAAAAGATCACTGTCTATACGATTACATAAGTGAAGAAAAAAATAATGATATTAGACCAAATCAAATATTTGTTGTCTCACTTCCCCATCCTCTTCTAACGGAAAAAAAGGAAAAATTAGTAGTTGATAAAGTATTTAAACATCTATATACTTCTCATGGTTTAAGATCATTAGATAAAAATAATCCTCATTATAAAGGGATTTATTTCGGGAACCTATATGACAGAGATTCTTGTTACCATCAAGGAACCGTCTGGGCTTGGCCTATAGGACACTTTATTGGTGCATATAATAAGGTCTACAAAGATAAATCAGAGAATAAAATACTACTCAATGGATTAATTCAACATTTTTATAATGAAGGATATATTAACTCTATCTCGGAAATTTTTGATGGAGATAAACCATTTAAAGCTCGTGGATGTTTTTCTCAAGCTTGGTCTGTATCAGAACTTTTGAGGGCACTAAAGGAGTACTGCTAAAATTTATAAATGATAAAAAAAGGTATCACAAAGTTCATTTAGAATTTTGTGATACCTTTTTTCATTTCAATATTTTTTTTGCCTCTGCCATCCTCTGACCAGCAGTAACCATTATTATCAAGATAAACACAGTTACTATAATGTTTATATACCGAGGAAATAAAATCATCCCTGAAAAAAATATAAAACCTTCTGTTCTTTCTGCTAAACCCACTTGATAATAGAAAGATTTTTCACTTATTTTTGAAGACAATGTTCCAACTGTCAAAAATATAGTCATGCTAATTATGATACTAGATGCAAGGAGAAAAAACAAAAAACTACTTTTTGGATATTTTATAGCCAGTGCCAGCATTATTCCAATTTCTACTATCCGATCAAAAGTAATATCCATAAGTGCTCCAAAAGGATTAGATCCTTTTAATCTCGCAATAGTTCCGTCTACAGCATCTAAAAGACCTGAAATCCATAATAAAATCACTCCTACTAACGAATATCCTAAATATATAGAAAAGGAAACACTAAGGCCTAATATCAAAGCTATAATCGTGACTTGATTAGCACTAAGTCCAACTTTTATAAATCCATTTGCAAGACATTTAATTATTGGTTGTACATATTTTCTTCCGTGTGTATCTAACATATTTCCTCCCTATTCCCCTTATGGTAAAACTCTAGATAGACAATTTCTAGACTGTCTCCTCCCATAAGTTCAAAACCTTTTTTACTATTAATTTACACCAATTAAATTTTATCACAGCCTAACTGTAGACACTACCACCAAAGAAATGTTAGTTTTATTCGTGATCAAAACTTTTGGCCTTAATTCTTAATTTTCTATTATCTTACTCTTGTAAATTTTTTCAAAATAAACCTTATTCCTAACTCAAATAATAAAATTCCAACAACATTAAAAAGGATAAACAAGATAGCATATACTGCTCCGACTACCTTATCCCCACTACTTAAATATGGAAACATCAAGATTGGCAGAGTAATTATCTCTCCTCCTCCTATAAGGAGGGTCAAAATATATTCCGACAGAGATATCAATATAGATATTGTGGATCCAATCAATATTCCAGGAAGTAATATAGGTAAGATAATATACCTATACATCTGAAATTTTGAGACACCATCAATAAGTGCCGATTCTTCCAACCTGTTAGGGAAGCCTTTGAAACCTCCATAAAGACTGAGGAGTACATAGGGGAAACTAGGTATTATATTAACTAAAATTACTCCTAATAAATTATCTGTTAGTCCATAGATTATCATACTACGATGGATTCCTAATATAGATAACAGAGATGGGACTATCAAAGGAGCAAATAAAATAATCATATAGATCCCTTTAAATCTACTTTTTTTCCTGAATAAAAATCTAGCTGCAGGTATAGCTAGAAATAGATTTATTATAGCCACAGTATAGGCAATTGATAAATTATATCCCATTCCAATCCATGTGGATCTGCTTTTTAGTACATATCTATATCCATCTATGGAATAATTAGAAGGTAGTATCTCTCCAAATCTCCATCCACTAGATATAGAGCCTAGAACTAAGGGAATAAAAGGAAATAAAACTACCAATATAAATATTAACCCTGCTATTATAATTATTTTTCTAATTCTAATTCCACCCTTTCTCCTAATGACCTATTTAATTTATAGACAATCAGTGCCACACTAGCAGTCAACAATATAATTATACTATTTATCACCATTACTTCTTCCCTATTAACTATACTATTCCTAGCATATTTTTCATATGCTAAAACCGACAGGGTTCTAGGATAAGTTACTCCCAAAAGATATGGAACTTCAAATGAAGCAAATATATGAGCAAAAACTACAAATAATGAGCTCAAATAGAGAGGAAAAATTATTGGTAATACTATCTCTTTAAAAAAATGATATCTATTTACTCCATATACTTTCGCCACGTCTAACCACTCATTATTTATTTTTATCATTGTTGAATAAACCATGAGAATAACAAAGGGGCTTGCTTTCCACCCATAGGTTAATATAATTGAATATCCATTTCTCTCGTTGACCAAAACTAAAAAATCATCCATCCTGTGAATACATCCCAATCTATAACATATAGTAGATATGATTCCACTTTGACCAATTAGAGTAGAAATCATATATCCCCCTAAAAGATAGGGAATATACATAGGGGATAAAAAAAACATCTTTATCCCATTTAATTTTTTTAGACTGATCTCTGTACTGAGAAGGTAGAGAATATATATCCCCAAGAGAGACACTCCTCCCACTAAAATTATAGAGTATAAGCTTAATTTAGCTGTATAAATCAATGAATTTAAAAATTCACCTTTATTTATTATTTTTTCTAATAACTTATAATCAAATATTTTTTGAAAAGATTTTAATATTCCACTCCAAAATAATATCGACATCACAACTATACTAGGTAATATCCCTAGATGTTCCTTAACTCTTTGCCACTTTTTCATACCATTCATCTTTTATCCTTTCTGTTACCTCTGGAGATAACTCCTCCAATTGAGGGGTAAATAACTCTTTCTTCAATTTTTTAGTAACTGCTCCATCTCCCCATACTGAAGATTTCATTTTTTCCTGTTGAGGATCATTTGAGATCATATAGTTTATAAAAACCAAAGCTGCTTCTGGATTTTGTGTATTTTTAGCTATAGTTAAATAATGATTATTTGTAAAACTTCCGACATTCATCACATATGCGTACGCATCTTTCGGAAACTCTCCTAAAGTCACTTTATTTTCTACGATACTAGGAGTATAGCTGATAGAATAATCAACTTCTCCATTAGCAAATAACTCATGATTTCTCTCTGAAGATTCGGGATATGTTTTTCCCTCTCTCCATAGATAAGGTTTTATTTCGTTTAAGTAGTCCCATACTGGTCCCATCTCTTCTACTGTAAAATCATCTCTCCCTAATATATCCACAGATAACGTTCTTATAAAGGCGTTTCCTACAAAATCATTAGGGTTTGAATAAGTAAATCTACCTGGATTTTTTATCACCCATGATCTAAGTTCTGCTGCTGTTTTAGGAGGATTTTTTACTTCTGTTATCATTATAAAATTAGCTTGTCCTATTGGTGCTTCTAACCCTTCTACCGGTTCCCCAAAATCACTTTTCAAAGCATTTGAGTCTACTTCCTCTATATTTGGTATTTTAGAATTTATATTTCCAAGCAAAATTCCGTTAGTTTTAGCAAATTTAAAATTTTCTCCATTAAGCCAAATAACATCAGTACTTCCATTTGTTTTATTGGCTTCTTTCTCGATAACTAATTTATTCAGTGGCTGTCTGATATCTGTAATTGGTACCCTCTTTAAAGTTATATTATATTCTTTTTTTAAATTAGGAGCTATAAATTCATCATAATATTTATTTATTTTCTTGCTCCCCCCCCACATTGTTATGGAAACACTCTGTCCATTGGCATTCTTTTTAATTTCTTCCCAACTCATATCCAAAATATATTTTTTAGAAATTTCTTCTTTTTTTCCACAACCTATCAATAAAAGACTTATTAATATTAATAAAAATATTAATTTTTTCATTTCTTCCCCCTTTTTATAAACAATTGGATTCTTCCCACAATTATAGCATAGTTATAACCTTATATTTGGAATGTTTAATTCCATGTAAAGACTCTTAAATTATTCTTCTAATTTTATTTTCTTTTATTTAATTCTTTTTTAGATTTAAATCTATTCATCCATTGTTTACTTGTCCCTTGAGTTCTTTTTATAGCCGAATCTTTAGTATATCTCTCTCCAAATATTAGATCTAAAATATGTACAGAATCTTTCCCTCCACTCTCCATCGATTGCCTACATGCAGCACAATAACTTACTATATGATCAGTATTGTATTCAGCTACTCTCTTCTTTATAATTGTATTAGTTACCTCTGGATTAGCTGTTGCAACCATTCCACCTAATCCACAACACCTTGTATTTTCCCTTGTATAAAGAGGCTCTTCTATTTTATATTCCATTTGCTCTAAAATTTGTCTGACACCATCTTGAATTTTTTTATTATACCTAGTAGGACATGAATCATGGATACCAAACACCACATCTGATCCCTTTCCAATACCTTTAGCATGTTCAGGTAGTCCTAACTCTGGGAGGAGTTCCCAAAGTGATACTACCTTTTGATTAGGGCTATTCTTTCTAAAAATCTCATAACATGATTGACATGCTACAATTATCTCCTCTGCTCCTAATTCATCAATAGAATTTTGAACTAAACTATATCTTTTCTTGAACTTCTCTTCTTGTCCTAAATCCTTAGTTGGTTTCCCACAGCATTTTAAGATAGACCCTACCTCACCATTACATTTTTCTTGAAGATAATCTA
>NZ_JBATVM010000022.1:0-11033 GCF_049671765.1 Psychrilyobacter sp. | reverse complement strand
CAGGAAATCCAGAAAGTGTTTCCCATTTACAGTTAGCTTCTTCAAATCTATCGTATGCTTTTTTAAACTCATATGAGAATATTGCCATAACTTCTACACCTTTAGATCCTTCTCTTCTTGCTGCTTCAAGTGCCGAGATACAACTCCCACCTGTAGAGATAAGATCTTCAATTACTATTATTTTTTTACCTTTTACATCTGCACCTTCTATTTGCTTCCCAGCTCCATGAGCTTTAGGTTTAGATCTGATATAAGCCATAGGTTTATTCATTTTTTCTGCTATGAACGCTGCCCATGGAATTCCTGCTGTTGCTGTTCCTGCTAAGATGTCAAACTCTTTATCTTTTAATGCTTCTATAAAAGCATCTACTATGTCTGTTCTTTCCTTTGGGAAACCAATAACTTTTCTATTGTCACAGTATATAGGAGACTTAATCCCTGATACAAATGTAAATGGCTCCACTACGTTTAATCTTACTGCTTCTACTTTTAATAGTGCTCTAGCTACTTTTTTTGCATTACTCATATTCAATTTCACTCCCTGTATTTTCAATTATTTCATTTTTATTATATACAATTTCCCCATTGACTATTGTAGTTTCAATTTTTCCTAATCCTGTATATCCATCAAATGGAGTCCATCCACATTTTGATAATGTAGTTTTATTTTCTAAGATAAACTTTTTTTCAAGATCTACCACTACTAGATCACCGTAGTAACCCACTTTAATTTCTCCTCTATCTTTTATTCCAAATATTTTACTTGGATTTTTAGACATTAGGTCTATCAATTTAGATAAAGTAATTTTTCCTTTAGATACCGCATCTAACATCAATGATAATGAGTTTTCAACTCCTGGGATTCCAAATGTAACCTTTTCTAATTTTTCTGAAAGGAGATGAGGAGCATGGTCAGTACCAATTGTATCAATAGTTCCATCATTTATAGCATTCCATAAAGCTTTTATATCATCTGTTGTTTTTAACTCTGGTTTCATCCTGAGCAGCATTTCATTTTTCTCTTTTATATCATTTTTGCTGAGAAAAAGATGGTGTGGTGTTACTTCCGTATATATTTTTTTTGTAGATTTTGCTCTATTTTTTCTAATAATATCTAGCTCTTTTTTATTTGAGATATGACAAAGATATAATTTTTTTCCATATTTTTGATTATAGGTAATAGCCTTTTCTACCATTTCACCTTCAGCATGAACTGAGACCATCTTTGATTTTAAAAATATATTTTTTAAAACTTCATCTTTTTCAACTAACATCTTTCCTGTAGATATATTCATAAAAACCTTTGTAGAAGCTACTCCATCATGAGGAATAATTTTACTGTTGTCAGTACTCGTACCACCAAAATGAAATCCATAATTTACAATTGATTTCATTGAAGCTAGGTCTTTTTTATTTTGAAGAGCTTTCAGATTTGTAGTGGTAGGTGCAGTATTTGGCATATCTATAAAAGTAGTAATTCCACCTTTGGCACATGCTCTTGACCCTGTATATAAGTCTTCCTTATGAGTTAGTCCTGGATCTCTCATGTGTACATGGGGATCTATAACCCCTGGAATCAGGTATTTTTCACCTTCTAGATCTAAAACATCTAATTTTTTAATATTTTCATCTGAGGATAAAAATGTATCTTTAATAATATTTAAACTATTGATATGAGAACTTATTTTACTAATCTTCCCATCTTTTATATAGATATCTTTTATCTCATATTCATTGCCTGTAGTATTTATTCTAGCATTTTTTATTAACAAATCTATACCTCCTACACTTCCTATCTACTTTGAATTAAATTTAAAATCTGATTTTTTCTAATTCTTTAAGAATTAATTATTTTAAACCCTCCACTATTTCATCTAATATTAATTTAGCTGCATGAATAGGATTTTCTGATTTAGTTATAGGTCTTCCTACTACTAAGAAATCAGCTCCATTTTCAATAGCCATCTTAGGCGTCATTATTCTTTTTTGGTCATTTGAAGCAGCCCATAGTGGTCTCACTCCTGGACAGATTGTGTAGAAGTTTTCTCCACAAAGTTCCTTTATTTTTTTGGCTTCTAGTGGGGAACATACTACTCCATGTAGTCCTGATTCCTTAGTTTCTATAGCCCAATGATTAGCTAATTTACTGATATTTAAATTACTTTTAAAATGTAATGCTACCTCTTCTTCTGTAAATGACGTCAATATAGTAACTGCTATTGCTATAGAAGTAGAATTACTTTCCTTTAGCATACCAGCAACAGATTTCATCATAGTGGGTCCTCCACCAGCATGGACATTAAACATGAAAACCTCTTGTTTATTTGCAAACATCGATGCCATAGTTGTTGTATTTGGAATATCATGAAATTTTAGATCTAAAAATACTTTTTTATCTATGCTATGAAGATAATCTACCGCTTCTCCACGAGTATTTAAAAATAATTCTAGCCCTACCTTATATGTAGATACAGCATCTCCAATTTCATTTACGATATTTTTTACTTCATCTAATGTCTTGTAGTCTAATGCTACTATTAATCTATCTTTAGCCTTTAATTTCATTATTTCCTCCTAATCTACTTCTATACGCTACTCCTCCATCAGGATGAGCCGCTCCAACAATATCACTAATATTATCTATATTATTTTCTATACAGTATTTTTCTAATCCCTCTTTTATCTCTACTGGTAATCTTGGATTTCCAAACATTCCTGTACCTAAAGATATAGCGCTGGCTCCTACCATAATAAATTCTATTGCATCTTCAGTAGAAGATATTCCACCCATTCCAAGAACTGGGATAGATACTGCTTGAGATACTTGGTATATCATTCTAAGTGCTACTGGTTTTACAGCAGGTCCTGATAACCCTCCCATTACATTCCCTAAAATTGGTTTTCTTTTTCTTATATCTATTGCCATTCCTAATAGAGTATTTATAAGGGCAACACCGTTTGCTCCCTCTTCCTCTACTATCTTTGCGATTTCTACTATATTAGTTACATTTGGTGATAATTTTACAATCATAGGTTTCGTTAAGACTTTTCTTACTTCACGAGTTACCAATCTTGCCATCTCTGGATTAGCTCCAAAGGCCATCCCACCGTCTTTAACATTGGGACATGATATATTCAGTTCTACCATCTCTATCTCGTCTATTTGCTCAACTTCTTTAGCAATAGCTATATATTCTTCCAAGATCTTTCCATTTATATTTGCGACCAAAGGAATATTTAATTCTTTTTTTATAGATGGTATTAATTTTTTAAACTCTTCAATCCCTGGATTTTCCAAACCAACTGAATTTAACATTCCAGATGGTGTTTCTGCAATCCTAGTCCCAGCATTTCCATTTCTAGATTCCATAGTTATTCCTTTTAATACTGCAGCTCCTAATTCATTGGGGTTAAAATAATCTTTATATTCTAATCCATACCCAAAGCATCCTGATGCTGTCATTATAGGATTATTTAAGTTTTGACCTAAAAAGTTTATATTTAATCTATTACTCATTATTTACACCCTCCATTTGGATCTATTACATCTACGTCTACTATATCTATACTTTCAAATACGGGTCCATCATAACAAACTTTCTTCATCCCTTTTTTAGTCAATATAGAACATCCTACACAGGCTTTTATTCCACATGCCATTCTTTCTTCTAAAGATACTTGGCATCTAATATTGTTTTCCTGTGCTACTTTTGCTACTGCTTCCATCATAGGATGAGGGCCACAAGTATATATTATATCTATATTTTCATCTTTATTTTTTAATAATTCTTTTAAAATATCTACAGTATTTCCTTTTAGTCCCACACTACCATCATCGGTAGCTACCTTTAGCTCTATATTTTCAAAATTAAATTTTTCTATTATTTTAACTGCACCGGCATTTCTTCCACCACCTATAAAGGTGATATTGTTGTTATCCTTTAAACCTTTGATTAGATATTTGATAGGAGCCATTCCCATTCCACCACCGATTACAACTATATTTTTCCCCTTAAGGTCTATATCATAGCCATTTCCTAGAGGTCCTTGAATATTTATAGTTTCATCTGTAGATAATCTAGTAAATTCTTTAGTTCCTTTTCCCAACGCCTCATAATAAAATTCTAAAATATTTCCATCGACATTGTGTAAACTTATTGGTCTTCTTAAAACTTTTGAGCTATCTTTACATTGGAGCATAAAAAACTGACCTGGCTTAGAATGTTGAGGTGTTTTTATCCCTTCTACCCTCATTAAATAATAATTATCTGCTATTTGTATATTCTCTATTACTTTAACATCTTCTAAAAACATATATTCCTCCTAGATACTCTCATACTAATTTTAAAAAAAAAGGAATAAAAACTAAATATTAGTTTTTATTCCCACTATTATAAATATAAAAATTAAAAATTGAATTGACTGCTCCAAATATAACATAGGGAACATCAGTTAAAAATATAAGAAATTTATCCATAAAATTTATTAAATTATTATTTATAGTTAAAAATTTCATATTTTCCTCCTTCTCTTTTTTTATCTTTTAGAGATATTACCACAGTAATAGAAGTATGTCAAGAAAATTCTTTATTTCTTCCAATGTTCCCACATATTTTATATTTGCAAACCTCTAATTGCTTAGTCATTTTTACCTCCTAAAAAGACTATCTTTTTAATCTTCATATTCTATAGATTTAACTATGGGAACTCTTAGGATATTCACTCTACCTATGGTATAATTATAAACGATTATGTATAATATTTAGGAGGAAAATAAATGAAGAATTGCCCTTGTGGAAAAGAATTAAGTTATGAAGAATGTTGTAAGCCATATATATTAGGTGAAAAAGTACCAGTTACTGCTGAGGATACAATGAGATCTAGATACACTGCTTATGTTGTAGGAGAGGTAGATTATGTTTATAATACACATAATCCTAAAACACGTGGAACTCTTAGTAAAGAAGAGATCAAGCACTGGTCTGAATCTACAGAGTGGACTAAACTAGAGATCATTGAAACTAAAGATGGAGGAGCCGATGATTCTGAAGGTATTGTAGAATTTAAAGGTTACTTTTTAGAAGGGGAAGAAACATTATTTCATCATGAAAGATCATTATTTAAAAAAATAGATGGAGCATGGTCATATGATTCAACTCTATCTACACAAAAGACAATAAAAAAAGAGGTTAAAATCGGAAGAAATGACCCATGTACATGTGGATCTGGTAAAAAATATAAAAAATGTTGTGGGAAAAACTAAATAGTTCTTTTTAAAAATGGGAGAAATCCCATTTTTTTTATTAAATTATTTGACTGTTGAAAAACAAACATTTCCATTTAAAATGATTGAGTAACAAGGCATATCCATGTTATTATTATTAAATGAAATAAAATAAAAAGATTATATGCAAATAAATAAAAATTAAGGAGTTGTAAACATCATGACTAATAATCCCGTAAAAAGTTATACCTACCTTTTAAACTTAGCTAAAAATTTAACTGAAAATGAAGACGACTTTATTGCTAACTGTGCTAACCTTTCTTCTTTGATATTTAATAATATTGAGGATCTAAATTGGGCAGGATTTTATCTATGGAAAAACGATAAATTAATTTTAGGACCATTTCAAGGTCTAACAGCTACTACCAAAATAGAATTGGGAAAAGGTGTTTGTGGGAGTTCTGCAAAAGACAAAATTACATATGTAGTCCCTGATGTACATAAATTCCCAGGACATATAGCCTGTGATTTGGCATCTAATTCAGAAATTGTAATTCCACTTATAAAAGATCAGAAATTAATCGGAGTATTAGACATAGATAGCCCAAAATTAAACCGATTTTCTGAAGATGATAAAATTAATTTGGAAAAATTAGTTTTTATTTTACTAGAGAATAGTTGTCTCTAATATCATTACAAAACCAAGTATCTACACAATTTTTTAGTGATATTCTATTTTAAAAATATATTTTAAATCACCTTGATATTTATTATGATTCAAAAATAAACATTGACACATCCCGTTATTTTTGATATTCTAATATAAGAAATTTTTAGGAGGCGTTGAATTTGAAAAATAAAAGATTACTGATAATACCAATTAACTTTAACAATATATTTCAATTTAACAAATTTTTATTTTTAAAAGATGTTCCTTATATAGCATATGGAGCTGTATCTTTGTTTTTAAATTTTAATAATAATTTTATTCTAAAGAATAATGACTAATCTATTTTAGTTATTATTCTTTTTTTTTAGCATAAACTTATAAGAAACCTAGGAGGCATTATGAAGGCAAAACTGATATTAGAAAATGGAATGGTATTCGAAGGAAAAGCTTTTGGTTACACAAAGGAAGCTGTAGGAGAATTAGTGTTTAATACATCTATGACAGGATATCAAGAAGTTCTTACTGATCCATCATACTACGGACAAATAGTTGTAATGACTTATCCAATGATTGGAAACTATGGTCTTAATCTAGATGACTTAGAGAGTAGTGGTGCAAAGGTAAGAGGGTTTGTAATAAAAGAACCTGCTAAATTACCTAATAACTTTAGATGTGAGATGACATTAGACGGTTATCTAAAACAGCATAAAATCATGGGATTCAAAGGGATCGATACAAGACATCTAACTAAAATCATAAGAGATAATGGATCTATGAAGGCTATAATCACTATTGATGAACTTACACAAAAAGAAATTAAAAATACAATGAAAGATTTTTCAAATATAGATGCAGTAAGTATCGTAAGTACAAAAGAGGTCTATGAAGCTCCTTGTGGTGCTGAAAAAGTAAATAAAAAAATTGGAATGATGGATTTTGGAATAAAACAAAATATTATCAGATCTTTCCATAAAAGAAATTGTGACTTAACTATATTTCCATGGAATACAACTGCTGAGGAGATCTTATCTTATAATCTAGATGGTGTATTCTTATCTAATGGCCCTGGAGATCCTGCCGATCTAACTGGTGTCATAGATGAAATCAAAAAAATGGTAGGGAAAACTCCTATAATTGGAATATGTTTAGGACATCAACTATTATCATGGGCATTGGGAGGTTCAACTAACAAATTAAAATTTGGTCATAGAGGAGCTAACCATCCAGTAAAAGATTTAGAAAAAAATAAAATATTTATTACATCTCAAAATCATGGGTATGTAGTAGACAAAATGCCAGAAGGTGTAGAGATCACTCAGATAAACTTAAATGATAATTCTGTAGAAGGAATGAAAGACTACAAAAATAAGATAGCATCAGTACAATACCATCCAGAGGCGTCACCAGGACCAGAAGATTCTCAATATGTATTTGATGATTTTATTAAGATGCTAGGATAGATCCTTTCATCTTTGAGGTCTCCCCAGCTTAATACTCTACGTTGGTTTCTTTTACCAAGAGAAACCATAAAAAAAAGAGTTATATCTTTGGTAAATTTTTTTTAAGTGAGGTAATTGAATGTTAGACAAAAATATAAAGAAAACCCTTGTAATAGGATCTGGACCAATTGTAATAGGACAAGCTGCTGAATTTGATTATTCTGGAACTCAAGCTTGTGAAGCACTAAAAGAAGAGGGAGTAGAAGTAGTACTAATAAACTCTAATCCTGCTACAATAATGACAGATAAAAGTGTAGCCGATAGAATATATATTGAACCAATCACATTGGAATTTGTGACTAAAGTAATAGTGAAGGAAAAACCTGATTCAATCTTAGTAGGGATGGGTGGACAAACTGCTCTTAACATGGCAGTAGAATTAGAAGACAGTGGAATATTAGCTAAACATAATATAAAAGTATTGGGTACAAGTATCGATTCTATAAAGAGGGGAGAAGATAGAGACCTATTTAGAGATGCTATGAACAAGATAGGGGAACCTACAATAGAAAGTATGATAGTTGAAAATCTAGAAGATGGATTAGAATTTGCTAATCAAATTGGTTACCCACTAATTGTAAGACCTGCATATACACTGGGGGGAACTGGTGGAGGAATGGCTAACAACCCACAAGAGTTAGAAAATATCTTATTAAAGGGACTTGTTTTATCTCGTGTAGGACAAGTATTAGTCGAAAAATCTATCCTTGGATGGAAAGAAGTAGAATATGAAGTAATGAGAGATATAAATGGTAATAGAATTACAGTATGTAATATGGAAAATATAGATCCAGTTGGAATTCATACAGGAGACAGTATAGTAGTAGCTCCATCTCAAACATTATCTGATAAAGAATATCAAATGCTAAGAACATCTGCACTTAATATTATAGATGAAATTGGAATCGTAGGAGGATGTAATGTACAATTTGCTCTCAATCCTGATTCATTCGAATATGCAATTATAGAGATTAACCCTATAGTATCTAGATCATCTGCACTGGCTTCTAAAGCTACTGGTTACCCAATCGCAAGGGTAGCAGCAAAATTATCATTGGGCTACACTCTAGATGAAGTAAAAAATGAAGTTACTGGAAAAACATATGCTTGTTTTGAACCAGCACTAGATTATATAGTAGTAAAAATTCCAAAGTGGCCATTTGATAAATTTGAAAAAGCTGATAGAAAATTAGGGACAAAGATGATGGCTACTGGAGAGATCATGGCTATTGGAAATAACTTCGAAGCAGCATTTTTAAAAGGTGTTAGATCGCTAGAAATCGGACAATATGGTTTAGAGCACAAAGCTTCTACACTAAGATCTATACAAGAACTAAAAAAGAGGGTAGTAAGCCCAGACGACGAAAGAATATTCGATCTAGCTGAGATGCTAAGACGTGGATACACTAAGACTATGTTACAAAAAATTACTGGAATGGATCCATTTTTCATGGAAAAACTCCAATGGATAGTAAATCAGGAAGAAGTTTTAAAGAAAACTAAATTATCTGATCTTACACCTAAAAACCTTAGAAACTGGAAGAAAAAAGGTTTCTCAGATAGAGCCATGGCAAAGTTTATGGGATTAAATGAAGATGACATAGTAGCTAAAAGAAAAGAACTAAATATTATACCTGTATACAAGATGGTAGATACCTGTGCAGGAGAATTTGAAGCTTCTTCATCTTATTATTACTCAACTTATGATCTACATGATGAAGTCGAAATATCAGACAGAAGAAAAGTTATAGTAATTGGATCAGGGCCCATTAGAATAGGACAAGGAATTGAATTTGATTACTGTACAGTGCATACAGTAAAAGCACTACAAAAATTAGATATCGAAACTATCATTATAAATAATAATCCTGAAACTGTATCAACAGATTTCTCAACTGCCGATAAATTATATTTTGAACCATTGGTATTAGAAGATGTTATGAACATCATAGAAAAAGAAAATCCAGAAGGAGTTATCTTACAATTTGGTGGACAAACTGCTATAAAATTAGCAAATGATTTAGCAGATTTAGGAATTAATATCATTGGTACTTCTGCTGATATGATCGATGCTGCTGAAGATAGAGAAAGATTTGAAGCTATCCTAGAAAAATTAAATATAAAAAGACCTAAAGGAAGAGCCGTTTGGAATACAGAAGATGGTGTAGCAGAAGCCGAAAAAGTTAAATATCCAGTATTAGTAAGACCTTCGTATGTATTAGGTGGACAAGGGATGGAAATCTGTTACTTAGAAGAAAACTTAAAAGGTTACTTAGAAGCTTCTTTCATTAGAGATCCTAAAAATCCAGTATTAGTAGACAAATATTTAAATGGTGTGGAGATCGAAGTAGATGCAATATGTGACGGTGAAAACGTTCTTATCCCTGGAATCATGGAACATCTTGAGAGAGCAGGAATTCATTCTGGAGACTCAATCACAGTTTATCCGCAGCAAAATTTATATGAGGGAACAGAGGAAGAAATCCTAGAAATAACTAAAAAATTAGCAAAAGAATTAAATATAATCGGAATGATGAATATACAGTTTATCGCATATGAAAACGAATTATATATCATAGAAGTAAATCCAAGATCATCTAGAACAGTTCCTTATATCTCTAAGGTGGCAGGAGTTCCAATGATAGAATTAGCAACTAAAGTAATGATGGGACAAAAATTGACTGATCTATCATATGGTATAGGAATATACAAAAAACCAAATATAGTAGCAGTAAAAGTACCTGTATTCTCTACAGAAAAACTTGGGGGAGTAGAAGTATCATTAGGACCTGAGATGAAATCTACAGGAGAAGTATTAGGAATAGGAAATAATATGGACGAAGCCATCTACAAAGGCCTTGTAGGAGGATATAGAATCCATGAAATTAAGAATAAGAGGATTTTAGCAACTATAAAAGGAAGCGATAAAGATGAGTTTTTAAGTCTAGCTAAAAGACTTATCAACCAAGGATGTACAATGATTGGAACTGGTGGAACTGCTGAATACTTAAATAATAATGGCGTAAAGTGTGATACTATAAACAAAATTAATGAAGCTTCTCCTAATATAATTGATAAATTAAAAACACAACAAATAGATCTACTTATCAACACTCCTACAAAAGCAAATGACGCTCAAAGAGATGGATTTAAGATAAGAAGAACAGCTATAGAATATGGTGTAGAAGTATTAACATCACTAGATACACTAAATGCAGTATTAAACATTATGGAAAAAGATGTAGATACTAGAGATTTAGATATCTTTGATATCAGTAAAATATAATATTTATATAAAACTCTCTTCCTTTATACGGTAAATTCCATGGGGATTAAATGTTAACCTCGTAGAAGAAAACCAAAATAAAAAATAAGTTACCCTCTCCCTTAGAGGGAGAGGGTATTTTTAATAACTAAAGAGGGTTATAGGAGGTAAATAAATGAAAGAAATACTGTCATTAAATAATTTAGCAATAAAAGATATCTTAACTATCTAGATAAAGCAAAAGAATTGGAAAATAACCCTAAACCTAGAGAATTAGATAATAAAATTTTATCCACTGTATTTTTCGAACCTTCTACTAGAACTAAACTCTCTTTTATAAGTGCTATGTATAAATTAGGAGGAAAAGTAATAGAA
>NZ_JBATVM010000021.1:0-15571 GCF_049671765.1 Psychrilyobacter sp. | reverse complement strand
TATTTTTATAGTGGTTCTTTCCACTGTACACCTTAATCGATTGTTTAAAACTAAAAGTTTTAAACGACAATTGAGTTTTTAATTTACACTTTCTTTCTCTATTTAATTGCTAATGTCCTATTGGTTGTCTCGCTTAAGGTCACTTTCGCTTTCCCTTGCGGACAAGAAGAAGTATACAGTGTTTACAAGTTTTCGTCAACACTTTTTTAATTTTTTTTTGATTTTTTTTAAAAATTTTAATACTCACATAAAATTATCCTTAATTTTATTGAGTTAAATAATAAAAGGTCCTTTTCCATAGTATTGATAACTAAAAATAAAAATCTCTTTTCTGTAATAGTCACACAGTTAAAAGACTTTTTATTTTTCTATTTTATTTTAAAAAAAGAAAGAAATGAAAAAAATATTACTATACTTCATTTGCTTATACTTATCAGACACAACAATTTTTAAAAAAGTTTGAATTTTTTAAATCAATCTACTTTTTGTAATAGAGTATCTTTTGATGGAATCTTCAATAGATTTTTTTCCTCCCTTATTATTATTCCTTCATCTATAAATTCTTTTAATACACGAGATAATGAAGGTCTGGCAACACCGAACATCTGTGCTATCTCTTTCATAGAATTTTTTAATAACACACAATTATTTCTATTCATATTATTAAGAAGGTAAGCTATCAACTTATTATTTATACTTTTATTGGTAAAAGAAAACCAAATTTTCTTAGATAAAAACTGAGTTTTATCACTTATTACTCCTAAATAATTCTGCAATAATCTTTCATTTTTTTGAAACATCTTTATAACTTCATCTTTAGGTATATAAATTAATTCCGAACTTATAGCCGTAACCACATCTACTGGAAATCTATTATCTTTTCCAAATATAAATGCCCCTGCTAAAACACTCCCCTCTGATAATCTATCCACTACTATAGAATCCCCATTTAATTTTTGCATCTCAGTATAGACTTCTCCTTGAGCTACTATTATTAAGTCCTCTATCTCATCTCCCCTAAAAGCTACAATTTCATTTTTATCAAGTCTTTTAACTTTATATTTTAATTCAATCAATAGAGTTTTTAGATTTTCCTCATCTATATCTTTAAATATTTCTACATTTTTTAATTTTTCAAATATATCCACAGCTATTCCCCCTTTTTTATTTAAAATTATCAAAATACTTTATTTAAAATATAATTTTATAAAATAAAAATTACACCTTAATATTCTTATTAGTTTCAAAGTTAAGAAACATTAACAATTCATTATATATTAGATAAGGATTTAAATCCAATATCAAATAATTTTTAAAAAATAAATTTTCGTAACCTATGTTACAGGTAATTTATATATTTTTATAGTATACTACATTATAAAATAAAAAGTTGAGGTGACAAGTAATGAATTATATAAAAAAAGAAATGACCTTAAAAGAAATTGTAAACACTTATCCAGAAACTATTGAATTTTTCAATTTAAAGGGATTTAAAGGATTAGACAATAAAACTTTACTTAATACAATAGGTAAAATAACTATACAGAAAGCTTTAGAAGCTAAAAAAATTAATGTGGACACATTTTTAGAACTACTTGATGACATAATTGAGCAAGATAGAAATTCAGAAGATGTTAATTTAAATAAAAAGATTAACGACGAAGATGCTGTATCCATAATGGGTCTCCTACCTTGTCCAGTAAAAAATCCACTTTTAGAAGGATTAAAAAAATTTCAATTAGAAACTGGGATGAAGATAAATCATGAATTAAAAGCTGCATCTAGTGGTTTAGATTGGTTAAAAGAAGACGTTATAAAGGCTAACCATCCAGAAAAATTGGCAGATATGTTTATCTCTGCCGGATTTGATCTCTTCTTCGAAGATGAACTTATGGGTAAATTTAAACAAGAGGGAATCTTCAAAGATATCACAGGAATGACAGAATATAATAAAGACTTTAACAATGAAAATATTTCCCTAAAAGATCCTGATGGAGATTATTCAATGTTAGCAGTGGTTCCAGCTGTATTTTTAGTAAATACAGATGCTTTAGGAGACAGACCTTTTCCAAAATCTTGGGCTGACCTATTAAAACCTGAATTTGAAAATTCAGTGAGTTTACCTATATCTGACTTTGATCTATTCAATGCTATATTAATCAGTATATATAAAAATTATGGAGAAGATGGAGTTAAAAAATTAGGAAAAACACTCCTACAAAATATGCATCCATCTCAAATGGTTAAATCAAATAAATTAAAAATAAATGTTCCAGCAGTAACAATCATGCCTTACTTCTTTACTAAGATGACTGGACAAGGTGGACCAATGGTAGCACAATGGCCAGAAGATGGTGCGGCATTATCACCAATATTCATGTTGACTAAAAAATCCAAAGAAAAAGAATTAAAGCCTTTGGCAGATTTCTTCGCTTCTAAGGAGATTGGAGAGATCTTATCTCACCAAGGACTATTCCCGACTGTAAATCCTGAAGTTGAAAACAACTTAGGAGACAAGAAATTTATGTGGGTAGGATGGGATTATATAAAAAATAACGATATTGGAGCCATATTAAAACATTGTGAGAAACTATTTTTTCAAGAAGCTAAAAAAGTGTAATAATTAAGAATAAGAAATTAGTAACTAATAATTTTTAAATAGTTTTTATCTTAATATCACACATTTTCATTTATAAACTTTGCCATAAGCATAGAAGGAGAGTATTACTCATGAATTTAATAACAGTATCTGGACCCCCTTCATCAGGGAAAACAGCCTTAATAATAAAAACAATAGACAATTTAAAATCTAGAGGTATCAAAGTAGGAGTCGTAAAATTCGATTGCCTATATACCGATGATGATATTTTATATGAAAAAATTGGAGTTCCTGTAAAAAAAGGTTTATCTGCATCACTCTGCCCCGATCATTATTTCGTTAGTAATATAGAGGAAGTAACTCAATGGGGAATAAAACAAGGACTAGACCTTCTTATCACAGAAAGTGCCGGATTATGTAATAGATGTTCACCATACATACAGGATATAAAGGCCATCTGTGTAATTGACAACTTAAGTGGAATAAACACTCCTAAAAAAATTGGACCCATGCTGAAAACAGCAGATATAGTCGTTATTACAAAGGGAGATATCGTATCTCAAGCCGAAAGGGAAGTATTTATGTCTAGAGTGACATCTGTAAATCCTAGAGCCACTACAATGCACGTTAATGGATTAACCGGTCAAGGTGCATACGAATTTTCTACCCTTATCTACAGCAAAGATGAAGAAATTAAAACTTTAAAAGGTAAAAAATTAAGATTTTCAATGCCTTCTGCTCTATGTTCTTATTGTTTAGGAGAAACTAGAATTGGTGAAGAACATCAAATGGGTAACGTCAGAAAAATAGATTTGGAGGATAAATAATGATAAATAAAAATATAGTAGATAAAAAAACCATTTCAGAATTACTCAATTTATATCCTTTCATCGATGATTTCTTAACGGATAATCTCATCGATTTAGATGATGCAAAAGATACTACACTTACTGCTCACCTTAATCTTTTAGATCCAGAGACATTGGAAGACAAAGCTATTATTCCTGATGAATTAATCGATTCGTTTATCACTTTTACCAATCAAATGATAGATTTTTTAGGAGTTGAAGGGGATAAGGGTGTCCAAAGCATCACTTTAAAACCTGGATTCAATAAATATAAAGAAGCTGAAACTTTTGATGAATTAGTGATAAACAAAGGTGAAATAATTGCCATCGTAGGTCCTACAGGAAGTGGGAAAAGTAGGTTGTTAGCCGATATTGAATGGGGAGCTAATGCTGATACTCCTACGAAAAGAACTGTTCTTATTGATGGAAAAGCTATGGATATACAGAGTAGATTTTCTAGTAACAATAAATTAGTAGCACAACTATCTCAAAATATGAACTTTGTCATGGACCTCAGTGTAGAGGAGTTTGTTGAACTCCATGCAAAGAGTAGAATGATAGAAAATGAAAAGGAAATTATAGAAAAAATATTTAACAAAGCCAATGAATTAGCCGGAGAAAAATTCTCTTTGGATACACCTATCACTAGTCTTAGTGGTGGACAATCTAGAGCTCTTATGATAGCCGATGTTGCGATATTGAGTAAATCACCAATTGTGCTAATCGATGAGATAGAAAACGCTGGAATTGATAGAAAGAAAGCATTAGATCTGCTGGTAGGAGAGGACAAAATAGTTCTTATGGCTACCCATGACCCTATTCTAGCTCTTATGGGAGACAAAAGAATTATCATTAGTAATGGTGGAATAGACAAAGTAATGGAAATAACAAAAGGAGAAAAAGCTATCTTACACAAGTTAGAATCTTTAGATGAAGTTATCCAAGGAATGAGAACTAAACTTAGATATGGTCAAGAATTAGAAGCAAATTTCGAAATAATAAAAAATTAGGAGGATTTATAATATGCATGATGGATGTAACGGAAGTTTTGAAAACGGAAAACAAGTGGTTGATAAAGTAAGAATGATGGGATTCAGTATGCAACCTATGCCTATCCCAGCAGTTTTTAAATGCCATGAATGTAACGAAGAAATAACAATGATAACTATGGAATACGCTTGTCCTCACTGTGGAATGGTCTATGCTGTAACTCCTTGTCACGCCTTTGATATCAACAATATTATGGCTGCAGGAAAAAACTACTAAAAATTTATATACCTATTATACAATTAAAGATGGAAACGTTATTGTTTCCATTTTTTTCATTATATTTTATAACAAACTCCAATAAAAAAATCCTCCTAATCAACGGATTTCACTCCATTAACTAAGAAGATTCTTATTAATTTTTATTAAATTTTAAAATACTCTACTCTACATTTTTTATTACTACTTTTTTCAATTTGTTTTTAATTTTTTCTTTATATTCTTCAGTTAATTCTTCTCCATTTTTTATAACTATAGTTTTCACTACATCTCTATCGTTTAACTCTTTTAACGATTTATAAGAAACTGAATCATAGGCAGATACATCCATACTTCCTTCTAAAAACACTATTAAATCTGCATCTTCACACATCACATAAAAATCAACTATTTTAGAACTTTTTAAAAACTTTTCATCTTCTGAAATTTGTACGAAAGCTTCTATTGGAAGATGTCTTACCACTCTTGTAGTCCCATCCTCATACTTCACTTTTACATTTCTAGTTCTAATTTTTATATCTTGTTTTGATCCCGACAATAATTCTGTCCTTACATCTTGTATGCTATTTACTTTTATTTTACCCATATAAACCCTCTCCTTTTTTACAAGTTTTATAATAAAGTATCTAACATTATTTTATTTTATTTCAAATTAATCATTTACTTGCTCATCCAATTTTTTTCCTGTTTTAAATTTAATTAATTTTTTTGCAGAAATAGTAATTTCTTCTCCAGTTTGAGGATTTCTTCCTTTTCTTTCCTCTCTTTCAACCACTTTAAATTTCCCCCACCCTGTGAAGTTCACTTCTTTTCCAGAGGTCAATAATTCTCCTATGAGATCCATGAAAGCATTTAAATTTACTTCAGCTTCTACTTTAGTTTTAAAAGTCCCTTTTTCCTTATAAAGCGAAACAAATTCTTTTTTATTTACAATTAATTTCTCCTCCATTTTTTCAACTGTGTAAAAACATCTTTTAGGAGAAATTATTTTTTCTTCTTTTTTCAAGACTTTTAGAACTTTAGTCACTTCCTTAGTTTCAACCTTCAAAATCTTAGCGATATCCCCAGTTTTTAGTGGTTCAGATTTAGCTAATAGCTTTAAAATTTTTTCTTTCATAGGTTCATCCTCCATTTTTTTTTATTTTAATACAATTATACCCCCATTTTCACCAATTGCAAGAAAAAAAATTTATTAGTTGTTATTTCAGTAAAATAAGTATATAGTTATATTACATAATACTAATATCTAGGGAGTGATTCTATGGAAAATTTATATGATTTAATCATATTAGGTGCTGGTCCTGCTGGTTTATCTGCTGGTCTTTACGGTGCTAGAGGAATGATGAAAACACTAATAATTGAAAAAAATATGCTAGTAGGAGGCCAAATTTCTACTACATCTGAAATTGAAAACTATCCCGGTGGAATGATCTCCGAATCAGGCACAGAACTTACAACGAGAATGAAAACCCAAGCTGTAAATTTTGGATGCGAATTTAAAACTGATACTATCACTAAACTAGATCTAGAATCTAATATAAAAACTCTAACTGGAGAATCTGGAATAGAGTACAAAACTAAGTCAATTATCTTATCTACTGGAGCATCTCCTAGATTAATAGGTGCCCCTGGTGAAAAAGAGTATACTGGTAGAGGAGTTTCTTATTGTGCTACCTGTGATGGATTTTTCGTAAGAGATTTAGAAGTGTTTGTTATTGGTGGAGGAGACACCGCTGTAGAAGAAGCTATATTTTTAACTAAATTTGCAAAAAAAGTAAATGTAGTTCATAGAAGAGATAAACTGAGAGCTGCTAAATCTATTCAAGAAAAAGCATTTAAAAATGAAAAGATAAACTTTATTTGGGATACTACTGTAGAAGAAATGAAAGGAGATCCTATTAGAGGTCTTGAAAGCATTGTTTTAAAAAACAAGGTAACTGGAGAAATAACAGAACATAGTGGAGGAGATAAACCGATCGGTGTATTTGTTCTAGTTGGAAATGTTCCAAATACTGAGCTATTCAAAGATAAACTAGTAGTTAACCCTGGTGGATTTTTGATTACAGATGAAAAAACTCTAAATGTAAAACTTTCTTCTACTGAAGAAAATTTAGAAGGTGTATATGCTACAGGTGACTGTCGTGAAAAACTATTATATCAAGTTATCACAGCTTCTGCTGATGGTGCTATAGCTGCTGTAATCAGTGAAAAATATGTAGAAAAAACGTTTAATTAATATATCTATAATTTTAGTTGTATTATAATCCAAACCGTATTAAAATATATTAATGTGATGTGATCTATTAAACATAATAGATCACATTTAAATTTATTTAAAGAGGTGGAGTATGAAAAAATTATTATTGATAGGACTGTTAATAGGTACCGCGACTACAGCCATGGCAGACAAATATATAGAAACAAGAATTGGCTTAAATGGTTTTGGTACATATAATGATGATGGTTCTAGTGTTATCACAAAATATAAGACTGAAGGTATAGGAGTAGATTTTGCAGCTGAGATAATGAATTCTGTAAATGACAATCTATATCTAGGTGCCGGTATTGCCTATCAGATCAATCAAGAGAGTAAAACACATAATGATCCATTATTTAGATCTGTTCCAGTTTATGGTGCATTGAAATATAAAATTGGATATTTAGGAGATTCTTCTTGGGAAACTTTCCTTAAAGCCAACCTAGGTTATTCATTTAATATGAAAGATGGATGGAAAGAGACTCCTAAAGACGGATTATACTATGCCCTTGGTGGCGGAGTAGAAAATGATGGAGTAGTACTTGAAGTTTCATATCAAGACACTCATTCTAAGGTAGACAAAACTAACTACGACTACTCTAGATGGACATTTGGAATTGGTTATAGATTTAGATAATAAAGAAACGCAAATTTTTTATTCAAATTTTCTAAAAAATAAAAAAGGAGTTAACCAGTATTTTTACTAGTTAACTCCTTTTTTTGATCATAAATTTATTTTATATTTTTTAAGACCAATGCTGTCCCCATTCCCCCTCCAATACAGAGGGATGCCAACCCAAAATTCACGTTTCTTTTTTTCATTTCATAGATAAGAGTTGTTGCAATTCTATTTCCACTCGCTCCTACAGGATGACCCAAAGCTATAGCTCCTCCATTTACATTGGTTTTATCACTAAACCAATCCATCGCCACATCATATTGTCTAGTTAACTCTGTCATTACACCAAGAGACTGTGCCGCAAAGGCTTCATTTAGTTCCAATAATTCCATCTCTTTTAATGTCATCCCAGCTTTTTTTAAAGCATTTTTTATTGCAGGAACAGGTCCCATTCCCATAATAGATGGATCTACTCCACCCTGTCCAGTAGAAATAATCTCTACCAATGGAGTAAGATTATATTTTTCTACAGCTTCTTCTGAAGCTACCAGCATTATACTGGCACCATCATTTATTCCAGAAGCATTTCCTGCTGTAACTGTTCCATCTTTTTTAAAAACAGTCCTTAGTTTTCCTAATTTTTCTAAAGTTGTTTTTCTATTTGGATGTTCGTCGGTATCAAATATTATAGTTTCCTTTCTAGATTGAACCTCTATAGGTACTATTTCATCTTTAAATCTACCACTGTCTATTGCAACTATAGCTTTCCTTTGAGATTCTACAGCAAATTCATCTTGAGATTTCTTAGATAAATTATATTTTTCAGCTATATTTTCAGCCGTAACTCCCATATGGTAATTATTAAAAGCATCTGTAAGAGCATCACAAACCATATGATCTACAGTTTGAAAATCTCCCATTCTATGCCCAGATCTAGTAGATTCAGGAATTAAATAAGGTGCTCCAGACATAGACTCTACTCCTCCAGCCATTATTAGATTAGCATCTCCAGATTTTATAGCATTATATGCTAGCATTACACTTTTCATCCCACTTCCACAGATTATATTAACTGAATATGCAGGAACTTCTACTGGAACTCCTCCATCTATAGCAGCCTGTCTTCCAACTCCCTGTTTTTGTCCAGCTGAAAGTACATTTCCTATTATTACTTCATCTAAATTTTTAGGATCAATCTTAGTTTCTTCAATTATATTTCTTATAACTGCGCCACCTAATTGTGCTGCTTTTACACCACTTAACCCACCCATAAATTTACCTACTGCGGTTCTTTTAGCTGAAACTATATACACTTTTGACATCTCTACACCCCTTATAAAAAATTCCACCGGTTATAAAGTGAATTTTATAACTACGCTTTTTTTTTTGCCTATAATCTCATTCCACCATTTGCACTGAGAGTATGACCAGTTACATAACTTGCATCATCACTTGCTAAAAATAATGCTACTTTTGCTATTTCTTCTGGTTGACCTAATCTACCTAACATTGTTGTTTTAGCAAATTTTTCTAATAATTTTTCAGGAACAGTTAACATCATATCAGTCATACAATAACCTGGAGCTATTGCATTTACCCTTACTGCTGCACCCTTTCTAGCAAATTCTTTTGCCCATGTTTTTGTCAATCCAATTACCCCCGCCTTAGTTGCAGCATAGTTAGCTTGACCAACATTTCCAAATTCTCCTACTACTGACGAAATATTAATTATAGATCCTGCCCCTGTAGTCATCATATGAGGTCCAACAAATTTAGTCAGATTAAAGACACCTTTTAGATTAACATCTATTACCATATTCCACATGTCATCTGTAATCTTATGAGTAAGAGCATCCCTAGTTATTCCTGCATTATTCACCAAAACATCTATCTTTCCATATCTTTCCACTACAGAATTAAATAATGTTTCACAACCTTTTGGATCTGTTACATTAAGTTTATATCCCTCAACATTTTCTGCTGAATAAGTTAATTCGCCCATATCTGCTGCTATTACTTTCGCTCCATTTTTAGCAAACAACTTTGCCATTTCAGCACCTATTCCGTTAGCTCCACCAGTCACTACACATACTTTTCCTTCTAATCTCATTTTTTTACCTCCTCTTATAATTTTTCTTCACATTAATATATACTATAATTTTTCTACTTTTATAAATTTTTTATAATTTTTTTCTTCGCTCATCCTAAGTGTTTAAAAAAATATTCCATTTAATTTTTGAGAACTAATTCGACAAACAATAGAATCTTACCACCAAATTCTAACTTAGTCAATAACAAAACTTAAAAAAAAGTTTGTTAAATCGTATATGATTAGGACATTAAAACTATCTTCTATCTACACTTTTATAAAATTCATATAAAATAATATTTTAATATGATAAAAGAATAATTCTGAATTTTAATGAGCGACTATTCAAAAAAAAATTGACATAAGCAATAAAAAGTTATATAAACTTAGTAATAAATAAAATCTACACCAAAAGTGAAAAAAATAACTTTTTAAAAAAAAAGGGGGGGGCATAATTGAATTTTGGATTAAACGAAGAATACAAAATATTAGAAAAAATGGTCAGTGAGTTCACAGAGAAAGAAGTTAAACCTATAGCCGGTGAGATCGACGAAGAGGAAAGATTTCCTATAGAAACGGTGGAAAAAATGGCTAAACTAGGGCTTTTTGGTATTCCTATATCTAAGGAATATGGTGGAGAAGGTGGAGACAACCTAATGTACTCTATGGTAGTGGAGGAACTTTCTAAAGCTTGTGGAACTACAGGAGTAATTGTATCTGCACATACTTCACTTGGAATGGCTCCTATCTATGAATTTGGTACAGAAGAACAAAAGCAAAAATATTTACCTAAGATGTGTAGCGGTGAATGGCTTGGAGCTTTTGGATTGACCGAACCAAATGCTGGAACAGATGCTGCAGGGCAACAAACTACAGCTTATTTAGACGAAAAAACCAATGAATGGGTACTTAATGGTTCTAAAATATTTATAACTAATGCTGGATATGCACACGTCTATATTATTTTTGCTATGACTGATAAATCTAAGGGTTTAAAAGGAATCACTTCATTTATCGTAGAGGCAGATAGAGATGGATTTACTATAGGTAAGAAAGAAAAAAAATTAGGAATAAAAGCATCAGCTACCTGTGAACTTATATTTGAAGATTGTAGAATTCCTAATGAGAATCTATTGGGAGCTGTTGGAAGAGGATTTAAAATAGCTATGATGACTCTTGATGGAGGACGTATTGGTATAGCTTCTCAAGCGCTTGGAATCGCTCAAGGTGCATTGGATGAAACTGTAAAATATGTAAAAGAAAGAGCTCAATTTGGAAGAACCATTTCTAAATTTCAAAATACTCAATTTCAATTAGCTGATATGGACACAAAAGTAGAAGCATCTAGATTATTGGTAAGAAAAGCTGCTGCAAAAAAAGATAAAAAAGAAAGATATTCTGTAGAAGCTGCAATGGCAAAATTATTTGCTTCAGAAACAGCTATGGAAGTAACTACAAAAGCTGTCCAACTTCATGGTGGATACGGTTATACTAGAGACTACCCTGTAGAAAGAATGATGAGAGATGCCAAGATAACTGAGATATATGAGGGAACTTCTGAAGTTCAAAAAATGGTAATAGCAGGAAGTTTGTTAAAATAATTAAAATATAAAAATGGGGGATTTTATGAATATAGTAGTTTGTATAAAACAGGTACCAGATACCACAGAGATCCGATTAGATCCAATCAAAGGAACATTAATTAGAGATGGAGTTCCTAGTATTATAAATCCAGATGACAAAGCTGGTTTAGAGGAAGCTCTTAAATTAAAAGACCTTCACGGAGCACATATCACAGCAATCACAATGGGCCCTCCTCAAGCAGAACAAGTTCTAAAAGAAGCTTTTGCAATGGGTGTAGATAAAGGAATATTATTGACAGATAGAAAATTTGCAGGTGCTGATTCACTTGCAACTTCAAATGCCTTAGCAGGCGCATTAAGAAAATTGGATTTTGACATAGTAATTACAGGAAGACAGGCTATCGATGGAGATACAGCACAAGTTGGTCCTCAATTAGCAGAACATCTAGGACTACCTCAGATGTCATATGTAAAAGAGATGGATATCATAGGTGAAAATTTAGTTAGAGTTAAAAGAGGGATAGAAGATGGATATCAACTATTAGAGGCAGAAACTCCTTGTGTGTTGACTATATTATCAGAAGCTAATAACCCAAGATACATGTCTGTATCTAAAATAATAGAGGCAGTTAGAGAGAAAAAAATAGAAGTTTGGGATACTAGTATGATCGATATTGATCTAGAGGTTCTTGGTCTTGCTGGTTCTCCTACAAAGGTAAAAAAATCATTTACCAAAGGGGCTAAAACAGCTGGTAAAATTCATGAAGTTACACCACAAGAAGCTGTTACTATTATTGTAGATAAATTAAAAGAAAATTTCATTATATAGGCAGGGGGAACTATGAATTTAAACGAATATAAAGGCGTATATGTATTTATAGAACAAAAATCTAGAGAGATTCAAAACGTTTCCCTGGAACTATTAGGTAGAGGTAGAGGATTGGCTGATACCTTAGAAGAGGAACTAGTAGCGATATTTTTGGGAAATGAAATTAAAGATCAGTGTCAGGATCTTATTTCACATGGAGCAGACAGAGTAATTTATGTCGATAGTCCTCATTTAGATAGATATTTAACTGAACCATATGCTCAGGCACTTGCTGCTATCTCAAAATCTAAGAAACCAAATGTAATTTTAATCGGTGCTACTTCTACAGGAAGAGACCTAGCTCCTAGAGTATCTGCAAGATTATCTACAGGGCTTACAGCAGATTGTACATCTCTTGAGATCTCAGAAGAAAAAGAACTACTTATGACTCGTCCCGCTTTTGGTGGAAACTTAATGGCCACTATTATTTGCCCAGATCATAGACCACAGATGTCTAGTGTAAGACCTGGAGTAATGCAAAAATTAGCTGTAGACAGCACTAGAACTGGAGAGATTATAAATTTTGATATGAAATTTGATGAAAGTAAATTTAAAGTTAGATTTATTGAAGAGGTCAAAGAAGCTAAGCAACTTGTAAAAATTGAAGATGCTCATGTCTTGGTTTCAGGTGGCCGTGGTGTTGGAACCGTTGAAAACTTTAAAAATTTAGAAAACCTAGCTCTTAATATAGGCGCTACAGTTTCTGCTTCTCGTGCCATGGTAGATTTAGGAATCGTGGGTCACGATAGACAGGTAGGTCAGACTGGAAAAACAGTTAGACCAGATATCTACTTCGCCTTGGGAATCTCTGGAGCTATCCAGCATATTGCCGGAATGGAAGAATCTGAATATATTATAGCTATAAATAAAGATAAGGGAGCTAACATCTTCAATAATGCAGATCTTGGTATTGTTGGTGATGTCAATAAGATTTTGCCACTTTTAAACAGGGAAATTAGTAAATTTTCTCAAAAGAAAGCATAGTCAAATACTTATTATAAGAAAAAAGACCATGGACAAAATTAATTGTTTATGGTCTTTTCTTTCGTGCTATAATAGAGAGAATAAATTTGTATTAATTGGTAATAAAATTGCTATTGGAGGAAATATGAAAAAAAAGACAAAACAAAAAATTATAGATTCAGCCATTGATCTTTTTTCAAAAGATTCATATGGAAAAGTTTCAATAGCTCAAATCTGTAAAAATGCAAAAATTTCAAATGGTATAATATATAATTATTTTAGAAATAAAGAGGAATTATTCACATATCTTTTGGAAGAAACTAGCAACAGAATAGAGGAACAATTTAAAAATATCCAAGGAAAAGACCTCCAATCTAGAATGGAAAATTTTATCCTTTTAAATTTTGATATAACTATAAAAGAATTTCCTCTTATAATGGTTTACCGTGAAGGGCAATATAAATTTATCGAATATGAACAAAAACTTAGAAAAGTTTATTTAGAAGCATTAGAAGTTGTTTATGGAAGGGAACTAAAGGAACTAGAATACCTCTATATAATGTCAGGAATAAGGTATATAAATGTTAACTTTGTAAAAAGAAAACTAAAGATAGATGAAAAGTTTTTAGCTCAGATCCTCCTCCATGGCTTTTTTAGTGAAAGTAATTTAAAAGTTGAAACTTTTGAAAATATGGATTTTTATTTAAGAGTTTTATTCAATAGTGGTAATAAAAGACATAAACTTTTAGAAGTTGGAGAAAAACTTTTTGGAGAAATAAATTATTATAAAGTTACCATCAATCAAATTGCTGCAGAAACACATATTGGAGTAGGTAGTTTTTATCATTTTTATGAGAATAAAGAGATATTTTTACGAGAAATAGTAGAAAATCTAAAAAGAACAACACTCCATTTTCTAAAAGATAATGTTCAAAAAAATTTCTCTCCAAATGAGACTCACATACTCTTCCTCTATCTTTTATTGGAATTTTATGGAAGATCTCCCCATAAATATGAGCTTTTAAGAAGATCAGAATTTATAGCTGAAGATATGGTGACCGATTACAATAATTCCTTGGACGAACTTTATATAAAAACCATGGAAGGTCTTTCCTACAAGTTTGAGGAAAAGAGGATAATTTCATCAGTCTTATTAGGAATAGCACATTATATGGGCATAGAATTTTTCTTTACAAATAATATTAAAGATAAAGATGAATTTTTAAACGAAATGAAAGCTTATTTTGCAAAGGGACTAGCAGAATAATTAATAGTTTAATATTAACTGTATAAATTAAAAAAAGGAGAACAAAAGAATGAAATTAATAGTTGGACTGGGAAATCCAGGAAGTAAATATGACAAAACAAGACATAATATAGGGTTTGATATAATTGATTATTTAGCCGAAGAATTAGGAGTAACTAATTTTAGAGATAAGTTCAATGGCGATCTTGCAGAAACCACTGTAGATGGAGAAAAGGTTTTTTTATTAAAACCAATGACATTTATGAATCTCAGCGGTGACTCTATTAGAGAAGTTGTAAATTTTTATAAATTAGACCCCATTGAAGATCTCATAGTCATCTATGATGATATGGATATTACACTGGGTAAACTTAAAATTAAAAGAAAAGGACGAGCCGGGGGGCATAACGGAGTAAAATCCATTATTTCACACCTTGGAGAAGAATTTGTCAGAATAAAATGTGGAATTGGAAAACCTAAAAGAACTGAGGAAGTTATAAACTTCGTTTTAGATACATTTAGCAAAAAAGATAGATCTGAAGAAATTGAACCACTTATAGAAACTGCCTCTAAAGCAGCTAAATCTATGATTACTGCCAAAAGCATCGACAGGGTTATAGAAAAATTTAACAGAAAATAATCTAGGAGTATTTAATGAAATTAGAAAAAAAATATGTTGCAGGACTAGCCATATTAGCCTGTTTACTTTGGTCCACTGCATTTGCAGGAGTTAAAATTGGATTCGAATATATGCCAAAACCATTTACATTTGCAGGACTCAGATTTACCTTAGCTGGACTTATCTTAATCCCTTTTGCCTGGAGAAGAGATAGTTTTAGCCAACTTTTTATCCATAAAAAAGTAATCACATATGTCGTACTTCTCAATACTGCCGTAGGATATGCACTTTATTATATTGCCATGAGTTATGTAGGAGGAGCTACCGCTGCTATCATTATTGGATCAGGACCACTTATCACTGCTATTATGACTCACTTCACCATGGCTGATGATAAAATGGATAAATATAAAGGATTAAGTATATTCCTAGGGTTGATAGGTATAGTTGTCATCATGGTAAACTCAAAACCTCTTACACCAGTCGGTCAAAAAGAAATTTTTGGAATTTTTTTACTTTTAGCTAATTCCACTTTGACTAGTTTTGCCAATATAAAGGTAGCTCAAATGAAAGAAGGTATTTCAGGAGTATTTTTGACTACTAACCAAAGGTTA
>NZ_JBATVM010000020.1:0-19003 GCF_049671765.1 Psychrilyobacter sp. | reverse complement strand
AGGTTGCTAATTAATTAGCAATCTTTTTTTAATTTAATAATTATTTTTTTAGTTTTGTTTTATATCTTTAGTAAAAAATAAGGAATATACTGAATATGTAAATAGAAAAGACAAAAAATGAAACAAGGGGGAAAGAAGATGAAAACAGAAGCTTTATCTGGAGATATACTAAAAAAGCAATTTAAATTATTAGGTTTGGAAATGAAATATTTTATACCAATGACATTAGTAGTGTTAGGTGCAACATTTACAGGAGCTTTGCCAAAAGGGATGGAAGGTGTTATACCTTTTTTATTAATAATGGGAGTATTACTTAATGAAATAGGTAATAGAACACCTATTGTAAAGGATTATTTTGGTGGAGGACCTATAGTAGCTATATTTGCAGCAGCAGCATTAGTTACATATAATATTTTACCCGAAGCAGTAATTCTTTCTTCTAAAACTTTTATGAAAAGTGGAGGGTTTTTAAATTTTTATATAGCTGCTCTTATAACAGGTAGTATATTAGGAATGGATACAAAATTATTGATAAAGGCTGGATTAAAATATCTTCCAGTAATAATCGGAGGAGTATTTGTATCAATCTTGTTAACTGGATCAGTAGGAGCATTGATGGGTTATGGGTTTACCAATGCAGTATTTTATATCGCTATTCCAATTATGGGTGGTGGAATGGGAGCAGGGGCAGTACCGCTAGCTCAAATATTTGGTAAAGCAATGGAACAAGATCCAACGAAACTTTTATCTATTATGGTTCCAGCAGTAGCATTAGGTAATGCAGTAGCTATAGTTTGTGGAGGAGTATTAAATAAATTAGGTAAAAAATATAAGAGGTTCTCTGGGGAAGGAAAATTATTAAAGGGACAAGATGATGTAAGAATAGAAGAGGAAAAGGAAATAAAACTAGACTATTTATCTCTAGGAAAAGGTTTATTAATAGCTACAACATTCTACGTATTAGGGAAGTTTTTAGGAAAATATATACCATTACACCCATATGCACTCATGATCTTATCGGTAGCTTTTGCTAAGTTAACAGGTATTTTAAAAAGAGAGCATGAGGAAGCAGCAACAACATGGTTCCAATTTGTAATGAAAAACTTTACTTTAGCACTTTTAGTAGGAATCGGAATAGCATATACAGATTTAGCAGCAGTAATTAGTGCATTTAGTTTAACTTATCTCTTATTAGTAATTACAACTATAATAGGCGCTATGATAGGAACTGCAATAGTTGGTCGTTTATTAGGATTTCATATGATTGAAGGAGTAATAACAGCAGGATTATGTATGGCAAATATGGGTGGGACTGGAGACATTGCAGTATTATCAGCTTCTGATAGAATGGAATTATTACCATTTTCACAGATATCATCTAGGATTGGAGGAGCATTTATGCTCATCCTAACATCCTTACTTATAAATTTATTTGTATAAAAAAAGATGCCTTAGGGCATTTTTTTTTACATGATTTAGTAAAAAAAATACATGTAAAATGTTGAAATGAAAAATAAAGTTTTATTTTTTAGAAAAAAATGATAATCTTTTAGAAAGGAGGTTGAGAAAATGAAAGTAACTATAAAAGATGTGGCTAAAGATGCAGGGGTTGCACCTTCTACAGTATCTAGGGTAATATCTAATACCTCTAGAATTGGAGAAGCAACTAAAATAAGGGTTCTAAATTCCATTGAAAAATTAGGATATACACCGAATATACTAGCTAGAAGTTTGGTGAATAAGAAAACTAAAATAATTGGAGTAGTTATGCCTCATGAAGCGGATTCACTATTTTCTAACCCTTTTTATATTCAAACTATGAAGGGAATAAGTATAGCTGCCGAAAAATATCAATATCATATTATGTATGCCTTTGGGAAAAATAAAAATAACGAATTAGAAGCAGTGAAAAATTTTATTTCATCCAATATAGTCGATGGGATATGCCTATTGACCACTAGAAAAAAAGATGAATGTCTGGAGTATTTAGAAAAATATAAATTTCCATGTGTGGTAATTGGACGACCAGAAAAAAATGATTCTGATAATATTCTATGGGTGGATAATAACAATGAAGAAACTACGATTCATCTTGTAAGAAAATTAATTTTAGATGGTCATAGAAACATAGGTTATCTTGGAGCAAAAAAAAATTGGACTGTCTCAATTAACAGAGAAAAAGGATTTAGAGAGGAGTGTAAAAAAGAAAATATCAATTCAAAAATTATATATAAAAATGATTTTAGTGAAGAAAATGGTTATAGTGGAGCTAAAAAATTACTGTTAAATCAAAATTTAACAGCAATAATATGTACCGATGATATTTTAGCCTTTGGTGTTCAAAGATATTTAATAAAAAATAATATAAAAAATATAAAGATAATTGGATTTAATAATATCGATCCATTAGGGAATTTTGGTCCTAAATTTTCATCTGTGGATATAAATGCTTCAAAACTGGGAAAAGAGGCCATGAGTTTATTAATATCTAAACTTAATAAAAGTAATAAAAATAATCATAAAATCGTTAGATCAAAATTAAGAGACGTATAGGAGGAATAGTATTGAAATATTATGCAGGGGTAGATTTAGGAGGAACAAATACAAAAATAGGACTATTAGATAAAAGTGGTAAAATTTTAATAAAAGAAACAATCAAGACATTTTCAGGAAAAGGTATGGAAACAACATTGAAGAGAATCTGGGAAACTATAGAAAAATTAATGGCTGAAAAAAAAATAAATAAAGAAAAGATTGGTGGGATAGGAATAGGAATTCCAGGACCAGTAATAAATCAAGAAATCGTAGCTTTTTTTGCTAATTTTGATTGGGAAGCTAATATAAATATCAGTAAAGCAATGGAAAAAATCTCAGGGGTGCCAACAAAATTAGAAAATGATGTAAATATGATTGCTATTGGAGAGAGTAAATTTGGAGCAGGAAAGGGAAGTGCTAGTAGTATTACAGTGGCTTTAGGGACAGGAGTTGGAGGTGGAATAGTAGTAAATTCTAAATTGATTTCTGGAATAAGTGGTGCTGGTGGAGAGATTGGTCATATGAAATTAGTTGAAAATGGTAAATTATGTGGCTGTGGACAAAGAGGTTGTTTTGAAACTTATGCATCTGCTACAGGAGTAATTAGAGAAGCTAAATCACGTCTAGCTATAAATAAAAATAACCTTTTATATAAGAGTTTAGAAGGAAATATGGAAAAATTAGAAGCTAAAGATGTTTTTGATTGTGCAAAAGCTGGAGATGAATTTTCTATGGAAATAGTTAATTATGTAGGAAATTATTTAGGTATGGGAATAGGAAATTTATTAAATATAATAAATCCAGAAATTATCATTTTGTCAGGTGGAGTTGCCTTGGCAGGAGAAATACTTTTAGATGTAGTAACTGAAAAATTAAAACAATATGCTCTACCAGTAACTTTAGTAAACCTAGAAATTAAATTAGGAGAACTAGGAAATGATGCTGGAATTAAAGGTGGAATTGCACTTTTCTTATAGTGGAGTGTACAAAAAATAAAAAAATGTGCTTATTTGAGTACATTTTTTCGTTTTTAAGTAGACAACAAAAAATATATGTGATATAAATTACCTATAAAAATATCTACGGTTAGATATTTTAATTTTTATTTAATTGCGCAAACGTTTGCGCAATTAGGAGGGGCTATGAATAAAAAATGGTGGAAGGAAGCTGTAGGATACCAGGTATATCCTAGAAGTTTTAAAGATTCTAGTGGAGATGGAGTAGGAGATTTACAGGGACTTATCTCTAAATTAGATTATTTAAAAGACTTGGGAATAGATATTATTTGGATATGTCCTATGTATAAATCACCTAATGATGATAATGGATATGACATCAGTGATTATAAAGAAATATTAGAAGAATTTGGAACAATGGAAGATTTTGATGAACTAATGAAAGAAGTAAAAAAAAGAGATATGAAACTTATCATAGATTTGGTAATAAATCATACAAGTGATGAACATCCATGGTTTGTAGAATCTGCGTCTTCAAAAGATAACCCAAAGAGAGATTGGTATATCTGGCGTGATGGAAAAGATGGAAAAGAGCCAAATAACTGGGAAAGTATTTTTAGTGGTTCTGCTTGGGGAAAATCAGAAGAAAGAGATCAATACTATCTTCACCTTTTTTCTAAAAAACAACCTGATTTAAACTGGGAAAATAAAGAGATGAGAGAAGAGATCTACAGTATGATCAATTGGTGGTTAGAAAAAGGAATAGATGGATTCAGAGTAGATGCCATAAGTCATATAAAAAAAGAAAAAGGCCTTAAAGATATGCCTAATCCAAATGGATTAAAATATGTATCTTCTTTTGGTAAACACATGAATCAAAATGGAATCCATAAATATTTAGATGAACTTAAAGAAAAAACATTTGAAAAATATGATATCGTAACTGTTGGAGAAGCAAATGGAGTAAGTTCTAATAATAGTAAAGATATCAAGGATTGGGTATCTTCAAAAGATGGAAAATTTAATATGATCTTTCAATTTGAGCATTTAGATCTATGGAATAGCTGTGGAGAGGCAGAATTTGATGTAAAAAAATATAAAAAAATATTAAGTAAATGGCAAAACACAGTAAATGACATAGGATGGAATGCACTGTATATTGAAAATCATGATATACCTAGGTCCATCTCTACCCTTGGAAATGATAAAAAATATAGAGTTCAGTGTGCAAAATCATTTGCTGCAATGTATTTTTTACAAAAAGGGACACCTTTTATATATCAAGGGCAAGAGATAGGAATGACAAATATTTCTTATCCTAGTATAGACGATTATAACGACGTCAGAATAATGAATGAATACAAAGAATTGATTTTAGAAGGTAAAGCCACGAAAGAAAATATAGAGAAATTAAAAAGTTCTTCTAGGGATAACGCAAGGACACCTATGCAGTGGGATAATGGTGAAAGTGCTGGGTTTACTAGTGGCACTCCGTGGCTAAAGATAAATGGAAATTATGAACATATAAATGTAAAAAATGACTTAAAAGATGAAGATTCAGTTTTAAATTTTTATAAAAAAATGATTGAATTAAGAAAAAAATCAAATGAAATTTTATATGGAGATTATAATTGTCTTATTGAATCAGATGAAAAAATCTATAGTTATACAAGATTAGTAGGTGGAAAAGGTTATATTGTGATTTGTAATTTGACAGAAGCTATATGTGAATTTAAAGGAGAAAATTATCCTTTAAACTCTAAAAATATTGTATTAAATAATTATAAAGTAGAAGATCATAAGACAATATATGAATTAATATTGAAACCTTATGAGTGCAGAGTTTATAAGTTGAAATAAAAAAAGAAAAGGGGGGAGGGAAGATGAAAAAAATTGAATTTGGTTCATTTGACTTTTGGCAGAAATTTGGAAAGTGTTTAATGGTAGTTATCGCAGTAATGCCAGCAGCAGGACTTATGATTTCATTGGGGAAATTAACAACAACATTTTTAGGAATAGATATAATTGGTAGGGTAATGGAAGATATTGGTTGGGGAATAATTGTAAATTTACATCTGTTATTTGCTATAGCCATTGGTGGATCTTGGGCAAAAGAAAGAGCTGGAGGAGCCTTTGCAGCAGTACTGGCATTTATTTTAACCAATAGACTTACAGGAACAATATTTGGAGTTAATGCTGGGATGATGAATGATCCTACTGCAACTATAAGTATATTCGGTGGAAATGAATTATTAGTAAAAGACTTTTTTACGACAGTATTAGGAGCTCCAGCTTTAAATATGGGTGTATTTATAGGTATAATCACTGGATTTTTAGGAGCAGCTCTGTACAATAAATATTATGACTTTAATGGATTACCAGAACCATTGGCGTTCTTTAACGGTAAGAGATTTGTACCGTTTGTGGTAATATTAGGTTCGGTTATGATGGCATTTTTTCTATCGTTTACATGGCCATTTATCCAATATTCTCTGAATATGTTTGGAAATTGGATTGCTACATCTAGAGATACAGCTCCAATAATTGCTCCCTTTGTCTATGGGGCATTAGAAAGAATGTTATTACCATTTGGTCTACATCATATGTTAACTATTCCAATGAATTATACTGAATTAGGAGGGACATATCAAGTATTAACTGGCTCAGAAATTGGTACTATAATTGCTGGACAAGACCCTATTTGGTTAGCTTGGATTACAGATTTAAACAATTTAAAAGAACTAGGAAATATGGAAGCATATAAGGAATTATTAAAATCAGTTGTTCCAGCAAGATTTAAAGCTGGACAAGTTATTTTATCATCAGCTTCATTATTGGGATTTTCATTAGCTATGTATAAAAACGTAGATGAGGATAAGAAACACAAATATAAGATGATATTCTTTTCGGCAATACTAGCGGTGTTTTTAACAGGAGTAACTGAACCTATTGAATTTATGTTTATGTTTGTAGCACCAATTTTATATATAGCTCATGCAATATTAACTGGTTTAGCATTTGCACTAACGGATATTATTGATTTAAGAATACAAGCCTTTGGAATTTTGGAGTTACTTACAAGAACTCCTCTAATGATACATGCTGGAATTGGGAAAGATTTAATAAATTTTATAGTAAGTTGTATAGGTTTCTTTGGACTAAATTTCTTTATTGTAAATTTCTTAATCAAAAAATTTGATCTTCCAACACCAGGAAGAAAAGGAAATTATCTAGATGAAGAAGTGGAAGAAACAACAAATGAAAAAGTAGGAAAAAATCAAAGTAATGACACAGTGATCGAAACAATTATTGAGCTCTTAGGAGGAGGATCTAACATAGAAGAGGTAGACGCTTGTATGACTAGATTACGTGTATCTGTAAAAGATAATGCTTTAGTAAAAGAAGAATCGTTGTGGAAAAAATCAGGAGCCATTGGATTGATAGTTAAAGGAAATGGAATTCAGGCTATCTATGGTCCTAAAGCTGATAATATTAAAAATAAAATAATCGATATTTTAAATTAATAGGGGATAAAAATGAAAATTCTTACATTAAATTGTCATTCATGGCAGGAAGAAAATCAACGACAGAAGATTAAGTATCTGGCTAAGACGATCTATGAGAAAAGCTATGATGTCATAGCTCTTCAAGAAGTCAGTCAGCATAGAGAAAGTGAAATGATTTATAGTAATATAAGGGAAGATAACTTTGCTCTCCTACTTGTAGAAGAGATAAAAAAGTTAGGGACAACTTATAATTTCATCTGGGATTTTTCCCACTATGGATATGATATATATGAAGAAGGTGTTGCTCTTTTGAGTAAACAACCGTTCATTAATTCTGAAAGTATATATATTTCTCAGAGTAGAAGTATAGAAAACTGGAAAAGTAGAAAAATTGTAGTAGGATCTATTGATTTATATGATGAAATCTATACTTTTTATAGCTGTCATACTGGATGGTGGAATGATGAGGATGAACCTTTTAAATATCAAGCAGAAAAAATATTAGAAATTTCAAAGAATATAAACCATAAAGTATTTTTTATGGGGGATTTCAACAATGGTGCAAGTGTGAATGGAGAGGGATATGATTTTTTAATAAAAAATGGCTTGATAGATACTTTTATTGAAGCTAAGATAAAAGATGATGGATGCACTGTACCAGGTGAAATTGAAGGGTGGGAAGATGATCTATCTAAAAAAAGACTAGATTTAATTTTAACTAGAACACCCATGGAAATATATTCAAGTAATGTTATTTTCAATGGGAAAAATAAAAAAATAGTCTCAGATCATTTTGGGGTTGAAATAATTTTATAAAAAAAAGAGGGTGGCTCAAGTAGAAAATCTACTTATGAATTGCCCTTTTTTTATTGGATCTGTTTATTAAATTTTTTATGATTGTAACACTGTATACGTTCTAAGAACATTTATAAAACTATTCCACTCTTTACCGTTTTCTTTCAAATTTTGAATTGAAAAAGTTTGTTGTTTATTTTGAATATCATTATTTGCATCAATTTTTTTAAAAGTTGGTAGGATTCTTAAATTGTCGTCTATCATCTCAATTTTTAAACTGCCAAATGCTGGTTTAGTATCACTATGTAAATACCACTTTTCCCCTTGATTTTCCTTTTTACATTTAATCCCCTCTTTCTTTAATTTTTGTATAAAATTTTCCATAATTCCTCCTAATTTTATTTAATAAGTGATGAAAGAGAGCTCTTCTTTATCTAAATTAATAATACCACAGTATTGTGTACTAAACAAGAACTATTTTGTTTTGTACTACTATAAAAACATTACAAAACAAAAGAGGGAGTTCGTTCTCAACGTGTTCTATTGCTGTATTTTTTTTTTTTTGAAAAAAATATGATGATGACGCTTTTATCACTTGATAAAAGTAACACTCTTGTTTATAAACTTTTCATATCATATACATCAAGAAGTGACATATATCTTTTTTAACCCCCATACGTTACTTTGGTTTATCTTTTTTTTGAAGTTTATAGTCGTTATCTTCGGCAGTAATATTCCTACAATGACGATCGTGACTTACTCCATCAAGACAAGATGGTTTTAGCTTCGGTTTCTCTTGCGAAGAGAAACCATAAAAAGGAAGAGTAAGGAAACTTTTTGATTCTTTTTTTGACCAATAAAATATACGGTGAACTATATGGTATAAAGAGGTATATATATTGTAAAGAAGTATATATATATAGTAAAAAAAATTAAGGTGGTGGGGAAAATGAAGATAGGTTTAGCTCTTGGAAGTGGATCATCTCGTGGGTGGTCACATATAGGTATAATAAAAGCTTTAGCTGATCTGGGGATTGTTCCTGATATTGTGTGTGGAACTTCTATAGGTGCATTGGTTGGAGCATCTTATATGTCAAATAATCTAGAAGACTTAGAAGAATGGGCATGTTCATTGACTAAATTTGAAGTGGCTAAATTTTTTGAGATAAACATGTCTTTAAATGGATTTATCGATACCCATAGACTTCATTATTTTTTAAATAAATATGTAGCAGCAGATAGTGCAAATATAGAAGAGCTTAGTAAACAATATGGAGCAGTAGCAACAGACTTGGAATCTGGAAAAGAGATATGGTTAACCAAAGGGTCAATACTAGAAGCGGTCTGGGCTTCAGTATCTTTGCCTGGATTATTTCCTGCTATAAAAACCAATGACAGATGGCTTGTAGATGGAGGGTTGGTTAACCCTGTACCAGTATCTACCTGTCGTGCTTTGGGAGCTGATATAGTAATAGCTGTAGATTTAAATGGAGATATTGTTGGAAAACATTTTAAAAAATCTATTCCTCCTAAAAAAAAATTAGGAGTGATAAGTAAGATAAATGATTTAGTTAGAGAGTATACACCTTCTATATTTGATACAGATGAAAATAATGAATCTCCTCCAAATTTATTTGATGCTATTGCTAGTTCAATTAATATTACTCAGGATAGAATAACCAAAAGCCGTATGGGAGAAGATCCACCAGATATTCTTATTTCTCCTAAGTTATCTCATATCAAACCATTAGAGTTTTATCGGGCAAGGGAAGCCATTGATGAGGGGATAAAATGCGTTAAAAATAACATGATGGTTTTAAATGCTATTCTAGAAGTCATAAACAAGGAATAGGTTCTCTTTGATCTCCTCATTGGAAAAATAGGAAATAATATGATAGAATGTAAAGAATAGAACTTGTTAAAATTAAGGGGAGATAGATGATACCAAAACATGTAGCAATTATAATGGATGGAAATGGAAGATGGGCTCAAAATAGACATTTACCAAGATTTGTTGGGCATCGTGAGGGTGCTAAAAGAATAAAAGCAATAATAGAGCACGCAGGGGATATAGGAATTAAGTATTTATCTGTATATGCTTTTTCTACAGAAAATTGGAAAAGACCTCAAAAAGAAGTCGATGCTCTTATGGATATTTTTCAAAAATATCTAAAAGCTGAAGCTAAAAATATGTTAAGAGATAATATAAGATTGATAGTTACAGGAAGAAAAGAAGGGGTATCTCCTAAACTTTTAACTGCTATATCTGAAGTGGAAAAATTAACTGAAGGTAATGATGGTTTGACCTTTAATATTTGTTTTAACTATGGGGGAAGATCAGAAATAATAGATGCAGTAAAAAATATAATTGAATCTGGAGAAAAAAATATCAACGAAGATAACTTTAAAGATTATCTTTATTCCGATATACCAGATCCAGAATTAGTTATAAGAACTAGTGGAGAGTTTAGAATATCTAATTTTTTACTCTGGCAGATAGCTTATTCAGAAATATATGTAACAGACGTGCTATGGCCGGATTTTGACGAGAAGGAATTTGACAGAGCAATAGATAACTTTGAAAATAGAGACAGAAGATTTGGAGGAGTAAAAGATGTTAAATAGAATATTGGTGGCTTTAATATTGGTTCCTCTGACGGTATATATATACCTTTATGGAGATAAAACTTTTATTGCATTTATAGTGCTTTTAATAGGAATAGGAATGTATGAAATCTATCAAATGATGGAATCTAAAGGAATAATTGTAAATAAAATTACAGGGATAATACTTGGAGGAGCAATACCACTGGCATTATACTCTAGTATATCATCTGGTAAAAATTTATTGGGAAAGTTTATTGGGAATAATGTAGATATGTCTAGAGGGACAATGATACTTATTTTAGGTATATTTATCCTTATGTTTATTAGAATATATCAAAATAAAGTAGAAGGAAGTAGTAGCTATATAGGATATACAATGTTAGGAGTACTATATGTAGGATTTTTATTTTCCCATATAGTTCCTATAAAATATATGTTAAATGGAAGTAAATGGCTAATGACTATTCAAATATTAGTTTGGATATCAGATACATTTGCATACCTTGTAGGAGTAAAATTTGGAAGAAAAATATTTTCTCGTGGACTCTGTGAGATAAGTCCTAAAAAATCCATAGAGGGATCTTTGGGATCAATAATATTTACTGTTATAACTATGCTACTTGTAAAAGGATTCTTATTTAAAGACTTAAATATATCGGGAATACATCTGTTAATAGTACCAGTACTGGTTGCAATAACTGGGCAAATAGGTGATTTGGCAGAATCAGTATTTAAAAGAGAATTTGGTGTAAAAGATTCAGGGAAAATACTAGGTGGACATGGAGGAATATTAGATAGATATGATAGTTTAATTTGGGTATTCCCACTTATGTATTATTATATTAATTTTTTTCTATAAATTTTATTCTAAAATTGTATGTTTAGAAATTAAATAATAGTATTTTAGTGATTCTTATTGTTAGGATAATTTCCTAGATAATAAAAAAAGAGAGCGAAAGCTCCTTTTTTTTTGTATAATATAGTAATAAACTCTCATTCTTTTTAAATATGAATCTCATAGAGAATATTAAGGCTAAAATAATAAATTTGAAGTCTTACTTTGATTGGGAAAAAAAGCAGTGTCCCTTAGGAGGGATGAGTATAAAATAAGGGGTTGATTAAGATTAAAAATATAACAATATTAGGAAGTACAGGAAGTATTGGAACTAATGCATTAGAAGTCATTAGGAATAAAAATTCAGAATTTAATGTGATTGCCATGAGTGCTCACTATAATCATAAATTATTGATGGAACAGATAGAGGAATTTAAACCTACATACGTATCTATTGGGACAGAAAAGGGATATGAAGAAATAATCAAAAAATATCCTAATCTAGAGGTATATGTAGGCAATGAAGGATTGAAATTTTTAGGAGCTTTAGATGAAACTGATATAGTTCTCACAGCAGTAAGTGGTGCAGTAGGAATTGAAGCAACGATAGAATCCATAAAAAAAGGAAAAAGAATAGCCCTTGCTAACAAGGAAACTATGGTAGCGGCAGGAGATTTGATAAATAATATGTTAAAGGAATATGATGCAGAGATAATTCCTGTAGACAGTGAACATTCAGCTATATACCAATCTCTTTTAGGTGGTAAAAAAAATGAGGTAAATAAGATAATTATAACAGCAAGTGGGGGAACTTTCAGAGGGAAAACTTTGGAAGAACTACAAGATGTAAGGGTAGAAGATGCTCTGAAACATCCAAATTGGTCTATGGGTAGAAAGATAACTATAGATTCATCTACCCTATGTAATAAAGGTTTAGAAGTTATAGAGGCACACCAACTTTTTAATGTCTCCTATGATGATATAGAGGTATTAGTGCATCCACAGAGTATAATTCATTCAATGGTGGAATTTAAAGATATGTCTATAATAGCTCAATTAGGAGTACCAGATATGAAGGGACCTATCCAATATGCTTTTACCTATCCAGATAGAGTATCTAACAAGGTGTTAGAAAGTTTAAATTTTAGAACTCTTTCTAATCTTACCTTTGATGGAGTAGATAATGAAGTATTTAAAGGTGTAGAATATGCATATTTTGCAGGAAGAACAGGTAGATCTATGCCAGCAGTCTATAATGCAGCTAACGAAATAGCTGTAGATCAATTTATAAATGGAAATATTAAATTTTTAGAGATCTATAAAGTTATAAAAGATACTATGGATAACCATGAGGTACACTCAGTTGATACCTTGGAAGCAGTTATAAAGGCTGATAGTTGGGCAAGAAAAGAAGCTACAAGAATAATAAAAACTTATAAATAGAGAAAGTTAAATTAAAAAATTATAGATTAAAGTAGGGGGAGAAATATGTTGGAATTAATTGTATATTATCTGCCTATGCCCTTTGTTATCTATTTGTTGTATTTATTGTCAGGAAGTTATCTAGTAGGTGGATTATTTTTTCTAGGTTCTTTTTTATTTTTAATAAGGATGACCGAGATAAAAAGTGATACTTTAAGAAAAAAAGTAAAGATAATTGCAGCTAATTATTTATTTTTATATAAAACACTGTGTTTTATTACTGTTTTAGCTATTAGTTTAGAAGTGTTAGGATGGGGAAGGGTAATTACTACACCTACATTTCTTTTGCTTAGTCTCATATTCTATATTTTATTAATGTGGAGAGGGTACCAGAATTATATTAAAATCAAAATAAAGGAATATATAGTAGAGGTACCTAATTATAATACTGAATTAAATCTGGTATTTTTATCAGATATTCATTTGAGCGAATTGAGACCTTTAAGTTATGTAGAAGAAATAGTTGAAAAAGTAAATGGAATATCTCCTGATTGTATATTAATTGGAGGAGATACCATAGAATCTCATATGGAGTATATAGAAGGAAAGGGATTTGAGAAGGTATTAAAAAATCTAAAATCTAGACATGGGATTTATGGTGTGTTAGGAAACCACGAGTATATAGGTAACGTAGATAAAAATATAGAATATCTAGAGAGATGTGGAATCAAAATTTTAAGGGATCAATCGATTATAATAAAAAAATTAGAATTCATCTTTAGAGATGATGAAGCAAATTATTATAGAAAAAAATTGAAATATATTTATAAAAGTAGTTATCCAAAGGTTATAATAGATCATAGACCAAAATTTGAGGAAGATATGAGTGAAGATATAGAGCTACAACTCTCTGGACATACTCATGGTGGGCAGTTTTTTCCTGTAAATTTAGGATATATGCTTAAATATAAGGTTGTCTATGGATACAAAAAAATAATGGATAAAGCAGTGATAGTGTCTTCAGGAGTAGGAACAGGATTTTTTACCTATAGGACTTGGAGTAGGGCTGAAATAGTAAAAATAATAATTAAGGGGGAAATTCATGAATAAAGTTATACTAACTTTAGTAGTAGTGGTTTTTATCCATATGGGTTATAATTTTTTTAATAAGGATTTAGGAGATGAAAATTTGACTAAAGAAAGTGTTTTGATTTGTTATGGGGATAGTTTAACAGCTGGATATGGTGCTCCTACAGGGGGAAGTTATCCAGATTATTTACAGTCTAAATTAAAGTTAAAGGTTATAAATAAAGGTATAAGTGGAGATACAACAACGTCTGCACTCCAAAGATTTGAAACTGATGTTTTGGATTATAATCCAGATGCAGTCATAGTAGAATTAGGAGCAAATGATCTAATTCAAGGGATAGAAATAGAGAAAACAAAAGTAAATTTAAACTATATTGTAGATGAACTGTTAAAAAGAAATATAATAGTCTATGTAGTTAAATTTTATGGAAACCAGTTAATTTTTAATATTTTGAAAAATAGTTCTAAAAAAGAGTTTGATAAAATGTTTGAAGAATTAGAGGAAAAAGAAGGAGTGTATATTGTAGAAGATATATGGAAAGGGGTATGGAATAAACATATGTCTGATAGTATCCATCCCAATGAAATAGGGTATAAAAAAATGGGAGAGATCTATCTAGAAGAATTGAGACCCATATTAGAAAAAAATAGATTGATTATAGGAGAGTAGAAATGGGAAAATTGATAGTAATAGAGGGAACTGATTCTAGTGGGAAGCAGACTCAAGCAGAATTATTGTATGAAAAATATAAAAAAATGGGAAAGAAAGTTATGAAAGTTACCTTTCCAAACTATGAAAGTCCATCATCGGCACCTGTGAAGATGTATTTAAATGGTGAATTTGGAGAAAATGTAGGAGAGGTAAATACTTATGCTGTATCTACTATGTTTGCAGTGGATAGATATGCATCTTTTAAAACTATTTGGGAGAAGTTCTATAGCGATGGAGGAATAGTAATATCAGATAGATACACAACTTCTAATATGGTCCATCAGGCATCAAAGATGGATGATAAGGTGGAAAAAGATAAATATTTAGAGTGGTTGATTGAGTTGGAATATGAAAAAATGGGAATTCCAAAGCCAGATATGGTAGTTTTTTTAAATATGCCTACTGAGATGGCATATAAACTTATGGAAAATAGAAAAAATAAGATAACAGGGGAAGATAAGAAAGATATTCATGAAAATGATCGTGAATATATGCAAAAATCACATGATAATGCTTGCTATATAGCAGATAAATATTCATGGAAGGAAGTAATGTGTATAAAAGATGGGGAACTAAAAACAATAGATGAGATTGGTAGTGAAGTTTTGAGAGTTTGTGAGGAGTTGCATAGATGAATATAATAATAACGATACTTATACTTGGGATAATAATAATGGTTCATGAATTAGGACATTTTTTAACAGCTAAATATTTTAAGATGCCAGTGGAGGAGTTTTCTTTGGGAATGGGGCCTGTTTTATTTTCCCATGAAGGGTTACATACAAGATATTGTTTGAGAGTTATACCCATGGGAGGATTTGTAAATATTAAAGGGATGGAAGTTGATTCAATAGTAAAAGATGGTTTCAATACAAAATCTGCCTTTCAAAGGTTTGTAGTTTTAATTGCAGGTGTAGTAATGAACTTTATATTAGCTTATATCATAGTCTTCGGAAGTTTACTTTATAATGGAAAAGCAGTTCAAAATGAAAAACCTGTAATTGGAAATATGGTAGAAACTTCTAAATCTTTTGGGAATTTAAAAATAGGAGATAAAATACTAGAAATAAATGGTAATAAGATAGATAGATGGGAAGATATAAGTCGTGTAAACGAAAATATAGATAGTGATACTATGGAATTTCTTATAATGAGAGACGATGAAATCATAAAAAAAGAAGTTGAACTTACTTTTGATGAACAAAGGAATGATTATTACATTGGTATACTGCCAGAATATAGTATCGAAAAGTATAGATTTATAGATGCAGTATTGGAGTCAGGAACTGCCTATAAAAATTTATTTACAATGATATTAAAAGGATTTAAACAACTTGTTACAGGGCAGGTAAGTGCTAAGGAGATATCAGGGCCTGTAGGGATAGTTAAGATTGTAGGAGATGCTAGTCAAGGTGGAATGGGTATTTTGTTTTGGTTAACGGCGTTACTTTCAATAAATATAGGTTTTTTTAATCTACTTCCTTTTCCAGCTTTAGATGGTGGAAGGATAATATTTATTTTTTTAGAAGTAATAGGTATAAAAGTAAATAAAAGATTCGAAGAAAAATTTCATATGGTTGGAATGATTATATTATTTGGGCTAATTATTTTGATAACTTTTAATGATGTATTGAATATATTTAATAAATAAAAAAAGAAGGTGAAATTTTTAAATTTCATCTTCTTTTTTTATTATTATAACGTTATATTATTTTTAATTTTGATAAATAATGGTGACCCTGACGCGATTCGAACGCATGGCCTACTCCTTAGGAGGGAGCCGCTCTATCCATCTGAGCTACAGAGTCATCTTATAGATTATATAATATTTCTTCGAAAAAAGAAATATATATTTTTATTATTATTTAGGAAATTATAATAAATTGAATTTTATTTATTTTGGACATAATGTCTCGTTGTTTATTTAGTTTTAGAAGATAGATCAGAATAAACAATTAAATAAGTGATTTTATAATTTTTTTAATTATTTTCTAAGATAAATGTATATTATTAAAGCTACTTATCCTAAAGAATGTGGTTAAAAATTAGTATTTCAGTACTTTTTATTTAGGCAAATGATAAAAAACTTTGAATTCTTATAAAAATATGCTAGAATATAATGAAAACAAAACGTAATCTTCGTTTTATGTACAGTTTAATCATAGAATGAAGAGCGTAAAAAAGTAGAAACAGGAGGATATTCAAATGATAACAAGTGTATTTAGTTATTTTTCGTTATTGATATTATTCATAACGGCAGTATTGTATTGTGAAAAGACATTAAAATTAAAATTATTCAAGGTTATACCGGGATTAACATTTATTTACTTTGGTGGAATGATAGGTGCAACAATGCACATATGGGAATTAACACCACAATTATCAAGCTTTATCGGTCAATTAAAATATTTTTTGCTACCAATGATGTTATTTTTATTACTATTAAAAAATGATATTAGAGATGTATTTAAATTAGGACCAAAGTTAATGGGTTCATTCTTGGCAGTAACGGCCAGTATTATAATTGGATTTATAATTGTATTCATGGCATTAAAATCAAGATTTGATGCAGATGCATGGCAAACATTCTCAATTTTATCTTCTTCATGGGTTGGAGGGTCAACAAATATGGCCGCTGCTCAAGCAGGATTAGGAGTAAAAGATGGTTCACAAGCACTGACATATGCATTCTTGATGGATAATATCTGTGCATCATTCTGGTTAGTATTACTTATTAGTTTGGCTCCAATGAGAGAAAAGTTTAATAAATTCTCTGGTGCAAATAGTGATGAAGTAGATAAGATCATAAGTCATATTCATGCTACAGCAGCTAAGAATGAAGATAAGAGAGACTATGAATTTATGGACTTTATGCTAACATTAGGATTAGGTCTTGGAGTAGCAGGAATAGTATTAGTTCTTGGAAAACAAGTAGTTAACCCAGGTGGATTAACTGACGCAAATTTCTTATCAGGTCTTAGAGGATTCTTCAGTGGATCTGGATGGGTAGTAATTTTAGCTACAATATTCGGTATCTTGGGAAGTATGACACCATTAAAGAGAATTAAAGGAACTGACCATGTAGGTAGTGTACTTTTATATGTAGTAGTAGGGTTAATTGCAACGGCAACAGACTTTTCTACAATCGATATGGGTCAAGCAGCTATTTATATTGTAGCAGGTGTATTAGTATTATTATTCCATTTAGTAGTATTATTAATTTTAGCAAAAGTATTCAAATTAGACCTTTATATCTGTGGGATAGCTTCTCAAGCTAATGTAGGAGGATCTGTATCAGCTCCAATTCTAGCAGGAACGTATGATGAAGCGTTAATTCCAGCAGGACTTATGATGGGGATATTTGGATCAGCAATAGGAACTGTAACAGCTCTTATGTTAGCCAAATTATTAATGACATTATAAAAAAAATATAAAAAATATATAATAAAAACAGGAGAGCCCAACGGACTCTTCTGTTTTTATTATAAACATCACGTTGCTATACTATCTTAATATCGAAATCTCTGACTAATCCAACCAAATCAGGGATAGAAAATTTGGCTCCTTTAATACGGTTTGTCAGAGGGTTGATCCTATAGTTAGTAGCACCCTTAAAGTTAGATCTTTCTAAATTACAACTATCAAAGGATGATCCATCTAAATCTGAGTTATTGAAATTAGATTGATTAAGGAGAGTTTCAAAAAATAGACATTCCTTTAGAGTAGAATTTGAAAAATCTGTTTTATTTAGATCTAGTTTACTAAGATCGCAATATTTTAAATAGGAATCAATAAAGGAGACTTCGATTATAAATTTATTGATATGACTTATACTTATACTGACAAGTTCAGAATTTTCAAAATTAAGATCTATAAATTTGGCATCGTAAAAAGTAGAAGAAATTAATTGGCAGGATTTAAAGGTACAATTTTCTAGTATAGTTCCATTGAAACTTGTTTTATTAAAAGTTATTCCTGTAAAACTACAGTTTAAAAATTCACTATTTTCAAAAACTAATAGGTTGACGTCTTCTTTGTTAAATATCATGTCTTCATAATACATATATCACTTCCTTTAATATAATTTAAATATTGCATATATAATTTTTAATTAATTTATTATATAAAAATTATATCACTTCCTTCAAATTTTATTTATTTACTTGTTTGGAATATATTTTGTGAAGATTATAATGGTTTTAAGTAGAAAAGATAGAAGAAAACTCAATAAAAAAAGTGTTCCAGACAATTTTTATAAAAAAATTATATATATATATAATAAAAATAAAAAATAAAGGAATTTAGATAAAATTAAGAATATTCGATTGTAAATAAAAAAATATAGTTAGATGAAAAATAAAAATAAAAAAAGTTATTTAAAATAGAAAAGTCCGCTTTAAAAAGAATTTTATTTCATTTTTTTGTAATAAATTCGATTTAAATGAATTTTTTTTAAGGGGACGAATAATTTTTTTAATAAAAATTAAGTTTATTAACAAAGTGCTGTTTTGTATTAAGTATAAATTTAGTTTTCGTTATATATAAA
>NZ_JBATVM010000019.1:0-3368 GCF_049671765.1 Psychrilyobacter sp. | reverse complement strand
TTACGTTTTATAGTGAATACTACAATTAAGTATAATGGTTTTCATTCATTATTTAGAAACTTCCTTTTAGTAAAAGCCTTGATTGACTTTATCAGGGCTTTTATTATGTAAAGATTGCTATTCTAGTACTGTAGTTGATCTGTTTTCTGCATGTTTATGTTTATACATTTCCTATAGTTACATGGTTTTTTATTTCTATTTACTTACCCTTAGGCACTTCATTATTATTTTTTTTTATCCTCCTCTAAAATTTAAGTTGACTTTTACTCTAATTTAAGATACTAATATATATATATTAGTATTACTTCCCAGTAATTATTGGTATAAACTCCGAGAATGAGCTTTCGTTTAAATACGAAAGCTCTTTTTATTTCTATAGAAAATTATCATCTTCTAAATAATTAATTTCATCTACTACAAATTTATTGTTTAGTTCATCTATATGAAGAGCTTCTATTTCGTCAATAAATACTCTAAAGCTGATTCTATCTTTTCTGCTACTCACAATTTTTTTTCTAAATTTAGTTAAAATTTAGCTTATTAATTAATTTTTTAAATCTTTCTCTTATTTCTTAATTTTAATTATTATGACTTTTATGCTATAATTTCAGTACGAAAAGGAGATGATTTTTATGATTTATTATATTGATTTCTATATCGATGGTAAAACTTATGAAATACACCAAGCTGACTGTAATCATATACCTCGTGAACACAAAGTTTATTTAGGTATCTATAGCAATTTAGATGTAGCATTAATAAATGCAGTATCCAAGGGATATAAAAAAGCTTACCTCTGTAAGTCTTGCAATATATAATTTCAAAGTAATGATTGGGGCTATTATATAGCCCCTTTTATTATTTCTAGAGATTTTCTTTAATTTTATCCCAAGATATTTCCTCCTTAAATTTTATTTTTTATTAAGTTGACTATTATGGTAAACAATAGTAAAATATTTATGTAACGAATACTGTATTCAACCAAATGCTATTCTCTCTCCCAAGAGAATTCGTTACTATTTGTATGGCAGGCACCTAAATTAAATTTTAGGTGCCTTTATATATTCATGTAGTTGTATACTCTCAATTTTTAAAACTTTGATTACTTTACCTTAACCCATTCATCATGGCTTGTAATCTATTTACTATACGCTACTACATTGCAAATAATTTAATGAAAGATATGGTGATTTATAGTATACTTTAATAGTAAAAAACATACGCAATAGTTCAAAAATAAATTAAAATGAAAAATAACTTTTGAATTTTAAAGGGGGGGACAAATGAAAAAAAATGTTTTAATAACGGGAGCTAGTTCGGGAATAGGTAGAGCCACAGCCCTTCGGTATGCAGAAAAGTCTTATAATTTAATTTTGGTAGCCAGAAGAATGGATAAATTAGAGGAACTTAAAGATGAGATACTTGGTTTTAAAAATATTGAAATTAAGCTTCTACAACTAGATATATCTATTTCAGAAGAAGTAGAAAAAAGTATCAATTCATTAGATAATAAATGGAAAAAAATAGACATATTGGTAAACTCAGCTGGATTAGCATTGGGAATGGATAAGATACATGAAAGCCAATATAGTTCATTTGATAATGTTATAGATGTAAATATAAAGGGGTTATTATACATGTCTAAAAAAATAATTTCTCTTATGCTCACATCAAAAGTTAATGGACACATAGTCAATTTAGGCTCTACAGCAGGAAGGGGGGCATATTCTGGTGGAGGAGTTTATTGTGCTAGTAAAGCGGCAGTAAAAACACTATCTGATGCAATGAGGATAGATCTTATAGATACTCCTATTAGAGTAACCAATATAGAGCCTGGAATGGTTGAAACTCCATTTTCAAATATTAGGTTTGGAGGAGACGATAAAAAAGCTGAAAATGTATATAAAGGGATAGAAGCCTTGACAGCAGAAGATGTGGCAGAAGTTATTGTATATGCTACTTCATTACCACAAAATGTACAGGTATGTGAGTTAATGCTAACTCCAAATAAGCAAGCTACGGGGCGCGATATCTACAAGCCAACAAAATAGTATGAAAAGCAAAATAATTATATCACTTATTTAGTTCATGTTGATATGCACCAGAACCATAGTGAAGTTCATATGAATGAGAGTATATTTCTATAATATTTCCAAAAGGATCTTCCATATGAACCATTTTGTATGGTTTATCTTCTAGGTAATATTCTCTTATTATCATTCTTTGTTTCCCACCACATTCTACTATTTTACCTGCTAAGCCTTCTACGACTTCACTAGGTTTCATAATAATATACCAAGCCATAACCTCTTCATAAAATTTAACTGCTTTATTTAAATCTGACACTGTAATTCCAATATGTGAAAATGCTTTTGGATATCTCACCATTACCTCCTAAATGTTAAAAAAAATTGACTTTTTTTAACTTATATGATATTATAATTTATCACTCATATTTTTGAATGGTCCTAAGAAGTTAGAAGTGAAATAAAGTAATGCCGGAAAACTGTAGATGACGAGATCTATGACCACGGTAGTAAAGAGGAGAAAAAAATGAAAAAAATAGTTTATATGTTGAAAGTTTCCACAGTATTTTCAACTATGATAAGTGTATCTTTAGTTTTAGCTAGATAGACTCAATCAGAATCGAATAAAATATTTAAATATAGATATTTTATTAATATAGTATTTCAAAACCCAACTAAATTATTAGTTGGGTTTTTTATTTTTATTCTATTTAAAGAGTCAATTTTGTTACACTTATTTCTATAGCTAGTATAGCTAGATTTTTTTATACATTTTTTTAAATTTAATTTGACTTTAATATTTTATTAAGTTAAAATTAACTTATGTTGAACCCTTATAAATATGTGTATTGTTCTTCCCAGAAGTCCATGTATAGGGCTCATGATAGTAAATTTATTACGGACTTATAAATTTACTAATTTTCCTCAGATCTCTCATTACTAGAGTAATGAGAGATTTTTATTATTATTAAATTTAAGACAAAAAAACTATAACAATTTAATACCATAATTGATTTAATCTATTTCAGATTCAGAATTTACTTTTATATCGAGATTATTTAAATTAAGAAAGTTTAATTTTATCCTCTTTATTTTTTAAATGATTTTATAATTAGAAAGATAAGTTAATGCTTTTTACATTTGTTAATGAATTTATGATAATATACTTAGTATAGTAGCGTCATAAAATTGGAGGGGGAAAATGATTGAGATTCTATCACAAAATGGAACAATACAAAAGATATCAAGCGTCGACGAACTAGAGATTAACCATCATAAAATTTTATGTATCCATCTAGTTGAAACAAATGAAGAAGAAATGATCAAACTATCTAAGAAATT
>NZ_JBATVM010000018.1:0-3910 GCF_049671765.1 Psychrilyobacter sp. | reverse complement strand
CCTTTTTCTTTAATAGATTTCGATACTCTGCTGCACTTATTTTACCATTTTTAATATTGGCTATTTTAGAAAGGTTAGGCTTAGATGCTAAAATATATCCACTATTTAAGGAATTTATATGAATAATTGCAACAGCTAATGCATCCGCGGCATCATCTGGCTGAGGAATTTTTGAAAGGCCTAAAATTCTTTGGACCATTAACTGAACTTGTTTTTTTTCAGCTCGGCCATATCCTGTTATTCCCATTTTTATTTGTAGTGGGGTAAATGAAACTTGAGGAATATTATTTTTTTCTCCACAGAGAACTATGACGCCTCTGGCTTGCCCAACAGAGATAACTGTTTTAGCATTTTTAAAATAAAAAAGATCTTCTACAGCCATATGGGTAGGAGAGTATTTTTTTAAGAGTTCATCTAATTCGTTGTAGATAGCAGAAAGCCTCTTTTCCATAGGAAGATCTTTTGAGGTGTATATACAGCCAAAATCGACAACTTTATATTTACTTCCAATATAATCTATAACTCCAAAACCAACAATTGCTGTTCCGGGATCTATTCCAATTACTCTCATTTTTTACTCCTCGTGTTTAAACAAAATTTAAGAGCCAAAAGAATATTAAGTGTCTCTGTTTTTATATTTATTTTTGTATATTAAATTTTATCATAAATTATAATAAAATTCTATAAATTATAAAAGGAAGTTTAAATAACAAATAGTATATTTTTGATATAGATAAATTACTAAAAAAGGAGGTAAAAATGAATATTTCGGATTATTTAAAAGAAATAGGTAGCTATCCCCTCCTAACTAAAGATGAGGAAATTAATATATCTAAAGATATATTAAAAGGAAATATAGATGCACAGGATCGAATGATAACGTCTAATTTGAGGTTGGTTGTGAGTATAGCTAAAAAATATAACAAGCTAGGAATTCCTATACAAGATTTGATTCAAGAAGGGAATATAGGTCTTATGAAAGCAGTTGAAAGATTTGACTATACTATGGGGAAAAAATTTTCTACCTATGCCACTTTTTGGATAAAACAAAGTATTTTAAGGTATATATCTTCTAATAAAGGAGTTATTAGATACCCTATATATATATATGATAATTTAGCCAAAATAAAAAAATATATGACAAAATTTAAATTAAAATATGGATGTGAACCAACATTAGAAGATATTTCAATAAAAACAGAATTAAAGGTAAAAGATATAGAACGATATCTAAAATTAAATGAAGTTACTTTTAATTCTTTAGATGAACCATATGGAGAAATAGGGAATCTCCACAGTATGATTGCAGATAAAAATGGTTATATAGAGGAAAATTTAATATTTGAAAATGATAAGGAAAAATTATTAAAAACTTTAGATTTACTAGGAACAAAAGAAAGAGAGATTATAATATACAGGTTTGGTTTACTAAACAATGACGTGTTAACTTTGGATATATTAGGGAAAAGGTTACACCTAACTAGAGAAAGGATTAGACAGTTACAGATTCGAGCCTTAAACAAACTAAGAATACATTTAAAGTACAATAATTAGGAGGGGTTACTATGAGAAAGATATATATATTAGATACAAACGTACTTATTCATGATCCTAAGGCTATGACGAACTTTGAAGATAATGATGTAGTTTTACCAATCTATGTTATTGAAGAGATAGATAAATTGAAAAAAGAGAGTGGAAATAGAGGGGCGTCAGCTAGAATAGCTGCAAGATTTATAGATAGTCTCCGTTCTAAGGGTTGTTTAGCTAAAGGTGTAGAGATTGAAAATGGTATATTTTTTAGAGTAGAAACTAAAGGCGATACTACAGAGCTTCCGTTATCTTTAAAGAGAGATATTGTGGATAATAGGATCTTAGCAATAGCGCTATATATCAAGAAAAAAGACAAGGATAAAAAAGTAATATTGGTATCCAAAGACGTTAATATGAGAATAAAAGCAGATGCTATGGAGATATATGTAGAAGATTATAAGAGTGACAAGACAGATCTAGAGGAACTATATACTGGAAACATGGAGATCGATCTAGAGGAAGAATTTATTAAAAAATATGAAAAATCTGGGAGAATAAAATATGTAGAAGTTATGACAGAGGAGCCTTCAGCTAATTGTTTTGTGAGCATGAAAAATAAGGAAAAAATTTTATTCGGAAGATACAATAAAAAAACAAAGCGGATAGAGCGAATGACTTATGGAGATATAAGTGTTTGGGGAGTTAGAGGAAGAAACGAAGAACAAAATTTTGCACTGGATCTTTTAATGGATGAAGATATTAAAGTGGTAACTTTAGTAGGAAAAGCAGGAACAGGAAAAACTTTACTAGCTGTAGCTTCTGGATTAGAATTAGTTGTTGAGAGAAGTAAATATAAGAAATTATTTATAGCTAGACCTATAGTATCAATGGGAAAAGAATTGGGATACCTTCCAGGAAGTGAAAAAGAAAAATTAAAACCTTGGATGCAACCTATTTTTGATAATATAGATTTTTTGGCTAATGCAAAAGAGGAAAAAGCGGGAGAAAAGGTAATAGCAGGATTAGAAGCTTTGGGATTATTGAAAATAGAAGCTCTTTCCTATATAAGGGGGAGAAGTATTCCAGCAGGGTTTTTAATAATAGATGAGGCACAAAATTTAACACCTCATGAGATAAAGACTATAGTTACCAGAGCAGGAAAAGATACAAAGATAGTATTTACAGGTGACCCATATCAAATTGATAATCCGTATCTCGATACAGAGAGTAATGGTCTTACTTATTTAGCGGAAAGATTTAGAGATGTAGAGATATCAGGACATGTTCTCTTGAAAAAAGGTGAAAGATCAGAGCTAGCCGAATTGGCAGCTACATTATTATAGCCCCCTTTGACCTCCTATAATTAATTTATAGGAGGTTTTTTATTTTTTTAAAAGCAGAGATGTTAAGACCACTGAGATTCTCAGAGTTTTTCTCTAAGTTCTTTTTGGTTCTCTGCATCTTTATATTATATCTTTTGAGTTTAACATTAATTTTTAATTGTATTTATATTCTCCTTTTGCTACTAACTCACTTGGACCAGTCATATAGACCTCATCTTTGACCTCTATAGTCAGATCACCCAAAGTAAGATGGACAACAACTTTAGAATTTAAAGAACCCAAGAGTTCTCCTACAACTACACAAGCACAAGATCCTGTTCCACAAGCTAAAGTATGTCCAGCTCCTCGCTCCCAAGTATCTACAAGAATTTCATCTACATCTAAAATTTGGACAAAATTCACATTAGTTTTTTCAGGGAAAAGCGGATTGTTTTCAATAGATTTTCCGACTTCTACGAGATCTATTTTCTCTAAATCATCTACAAAAATTACAGCGTGAGGAACCCCCATAAGAATAACTGAAACTTTATAAACTTCACCATTAACAAGAATATCTTCAGTGATAAACTCCTTTTTAGGAGTGATCATAGGGATCGATTTAGGATCAAAAAGTGGTTTGCCCATATTGACTTTTACGCTGAACATTTCATCTGGAGAGATATCTAGACTAAGTAATCCAGCTAGGGTCTCGACCTTATAAGTAGTCCCACATAAAATTTTGTTGTTATAGATATAGTTAGAGAAGCATCTGATACCATTCCCACACATAGATACGATACTACCATCAGAATTAATAAATATCATTTGACAACGATCTTCTTTTTCAACTAAAACCATCATACCATCAGCACCAATTCCAGTGTGTCTATCACAAACTTTTATAGCTAGATCGGAGAAATGTTCTTTCTTTATGTTATTTGCCATTAAATCTTTATAATTAAAGATTATAAAATCATTTCCTAAACCATGGTATTTTTCAAATTTAATCATATCATCTTCTCCCTTGTTTTAATTATGTTGTTTTATATTTAAAT